>NZ_CASGGV010000045.1:0-12195 GCF_949319125.1 Frankia sp. Hr75.2
GCGGTGGTCTTCTTTCCGGCCGCCGTGAGCGGCCGGAAAAAAATGAATAAACGGTTGCCACCGGGATCGCGGGTGGCGACATGCATTTCTGGCACCTTGAAGTCAACGGAATGGCGCATACAGTGATGCATCAGGGTATCTGTTACTGGCGATTAGCATGCCCGACGGCGCCGGCCGGACACGGGGCTCCGGTGCGCCCCGATCCGAGGCCCGTCGTCTTTGTCGCCCAGCAGACGGGCGGCTGCTGACTTGAACCAGACCTCCGTCTCACATGACTTCTTCCAGGCCCTCCTTCAGGGAGTACCGCCGGGAGCGGTCTATGCCCTCGTCGCGTTGGGCTTCGTCCTGACGTACAAGACCTCGGGTGTTTTCAACCTCGCCTTCGGCGCCCAGGCCTATGTCTCGGCAGCCATGTACTTCAAGGCCCGGGTCATCTGGGAGTGGCCGACCGTCCCGTCGGTCATCCTCGCGGTCTTCGTGATGGCCCCGCTGATCGGGCTGATCCTCGAACGGCTGATCTTCCGGCCGCTGCGGACGGCACCGGCGGTGGCGCGGCTCGTCGTGGCCGCCGGCCTCGCGGTCGCGATTCCCTACCTGTTCGACATCCTGGCCGACTTCACCGCGGTCGCCGGCGTGACGCCGGTCGGTGTCGTTCCCGACGGCGCCAACGTCTTCTACGACCCGTTCGGGGTCTACGCGTACAGCCGCAACGAACTCGTCAGCATGGGCGTCGCCCTGGTCGCGATGGCCGGGCTGGTCGCGCTGTTCCGCTTCAGCGCCATCGGCGTCCGCATGCGCGCGGTGGTCGAGAGCCCGAAGATGACCGAGCTCAACGGTATCCCCGCCGACCGGGTCTCGGCCCTGTCGTGGGCGCTGTCGTCGCTGTTCGCCGGTGTCGCCGGCGTGCTCATCGCGCCCCGCTTCAACACGCTCGCGGCCGCGGACTTCTTCAGCCTCATGGTGGTCGCGATCGCCGCGGCCGCGGTGGGCCGGCTGACGAGCCTGCCGAAGGCGATGGCCGGCGGCCTGCTGCTCGGCATCATCATCGCCCAGCTCAACACCTTCCTCCCGCGCTGGTCCGACGACCACGCCTGGGTCTCGACGATCCAGGACAACCTGACGCCGTCGGTGCCGTTCGTGGTGCTCTTCGGCGTCGTCGTGCTCGTCCCGAGCATCCGGCGCTCCCGGGAGACCGGTGACCCGCTGGCCGGGGTCGAGCCGCCGCCGCCGTCGCTCGGCGGCGAGGTGCGCGACCCGCGCCGGGCCCTGATCACGAGGCTGATCGGCTTCGCCGCGCTCGGCGTCGTCGCCATCGTGGTGCTGGCCCGCGGCGACCAGCTGTGGGTCTTCCTGGTGACGCAGGCCGTGGTGATCGGCATCATCTTCCTGTCGATCACCATGATCACCGGCATGGCCGGCCAGATCTCGCTGTGCCAGGGGACGTTCGCCGCCATCGGGGCGTTCACGGTCTTCCAGCTCGTCGACCGCTACAACCTCTCGGTCCTGATGGCGGCGCTGATCGGCGCCGCCGTCGCGGCCGTGGTCGGCGCGGTCCTGTCGCTGCCCATCCGCAAGCTGGGCGGCATCTGGACGGCGATCGCGACCCTGGCGTTCGCCTACTTCTTCGACGCCGTGTTGGTGAAGCTCTCCTGGATCGGTGGCGGGGACTCCGCGCTGCTGCAGGGCACCGCCGTGCCGCGCCCGGTCATCGGGCCCTGGGACCTGGCGGACGACAAGTACTACCTGGTGTTCGCCTCGGTGATCCTCATCGTGGTCGCCATGGTCGTCCTCCAGCTCCGCAAGGGTACCTTCGGCCGCACCCTCGTCGCCCTGCGCGGCAGCGAGGTCGGCGCCGAGTCGATCGGCATCTCCGCCGGCCGGGCCCGCCTGGTCGCCTTCGCGGTCTCCGCGTTCATCGCGGGACTCGGCGGCGCGCTGCTGGCGATCCAGCAGGAGAACGTCAACTACGGCACGAACTTCGTTCCCTTCACCGCCCTGTTCTGGGTGGTGATCGTGGTGACGCTCGGCTCGCGCACGGTGCGCGGCGCGCTGAACGCCGCCGCGTCCTTCGCGGTGTTCGACCAGCTGATCCTCAAGGGGACGGTGTTCGCCTGGATCCTGCGCAGCCCGACCGCCATCCCGGACTTCTTCCCGATCTCCGGCAAGTGGGTCTACGTGTTGTTCGGCCTGGCGGCCATCCAGTTCGCCCGGCATCCGGAGGGCCTGGTGGAGCGGCCGGCGAGCATGCCGAAGTTCATCACCAAGCTGGTGGCACTGGCCCGCCCCGCGACCCCGGCCGCGGTGCCGGTGGCCGTCGGCGCGGGCGCGGCGGGATCGGCTCCCGAGCCGGACACCACCCCACCCACGGGCACCTCGACGAAGGCGGCCGCGCCGCCCGCCGCCCCGGTTGCCACAGCTGAACCCGCGGCCGGCGACGGGTCGCCGAAGGCCGCGGCCAACGGAGGGTCTGAGCGCCCGGCGGCCTCCTCGCCCGCGCGGACGGAGGACGCGGTCTCGTGAATCGGGTACTGAAGGCACAGGGCGTCACCAAGCGGTTCGCCGGCATCACCGCCCTTGACGACGTCACCATGGAGATCGACGAGGGTGAGCGCGTCGGCCTGATCGGGCCGAACGGAGCGGGCAAGACCACGTTCTTCAACTGCCTGCTCGGCGTGCTGCAGACCGACGGCGGCACGGTGGAGATCGCCGGCAGGGACGTCACGGGCGCGCCGGCCTACCGGCGGGCCAAGGCGGGAATCGGCCGGACGTTCCAGCGGATCGAGCTGTTCCCGGACTGCACCGTCCGGGACCATCTCGTCATCGCCGAGCGGATCCGGCGCGGCGACGGCCGGCTGTGGAAGGACATCATCGGGCTCGGCCGGCCCCGGCCGGCCGAGGTCGCCCGCTGCGACGAGGTGCTCGAGCTGCTCGGCCTCGTCGAACTGGCCGAGGAGCCCATCGAACGGCTCAGCCTCGGCCAGGGCCGCCTCGTCGAGGTCGGGCGGGCGCTGATGACCGAACCGAAGCTCCTCCTCCTCGACGAGCCGTCGTCCGGCCTCGACCGGTCCGAGACCACGGCGCTGGCGAAGACCCTGGAGGAGGTCCAGAGCGCCCAGGGGTTCGCCATCCTGCTGGTCGAGCATGACGTCGAGCTGGTCACCAGCTTCACGACCCGCTCCTACGTCCTCGACTTCGGACGGCTGATCGCGCAGGGCCCGACGCGCGAGGTCATGGCGAGCAGCGAGGTCCGGGACGCCTACCTCGGCAACTTCGAGGTGGCCCAATGACACCAGTACTGGAGTTCCGGTCCGTCACCGCTGCCTACGGCCCGTTCCGGGCACTGTTCGGTGTCTCGTACACCCTGGCGCCCGGCGAGGCGCTCGCCCTCGTCGGCTCCAACGGGGTGGGCAAGACGACCGTCGCCCGGGTCGCCTCCGGCCTGGTGGTCCCCACCGAGGGATCCGTTCTCGTCGCCGGCAAGGACATGACCGGCTCAAAGCCGTACCGGTTCGCCCGGGCCGGCGTCGCGCACGCCACCGAGGGCCGCTCGGTGTTCGCGACGCTGACGGTGGAGGAGAACCTCTCGCTGTCGTTCCGGCGGGTCCGCGGCCGCCGTGGTGTCCGCAGCGGTCTCGAGCTGGCCTACGAGATGTTCCCGGTGCTCGGCCGGCGCCGCGGGCAGCTCGCGGGCAGCATGTCCGGTGGCGAGCAGCGGATGCTGTCGATGGCCCGGGTCATGGTGGAGATCCCGAAGGTCCTCGTGGCCGACGAGCTGTCGCTGGGCCTCGCGCCGATCATCGTCGCCGAGCTCTACGACACCCTTCGCCGGCTGCGCGGGGAGGGGACGTCGCTGCTCATCGTCGAGCAGCAGGTCGGCCACGCGCTGGACCTGTGTGACCGGGTGATCGTCCTCGACCACGGCTCGGTCTCCTGGACGGGCAGCAGCGCCGAGGCCACCGGAGTGGTCACGCAGGCCTTCGATCCCGTGCACTGACCCCGACCCGGCTGCCGGGCACGAGCCGTGCCCGGCAGCCGGCCCCGGTTCTCCGACGGCCGGCGCTCACTCCGCGAAAGAGGGGGAGGGCCGGCCGTCCTCGTCCGGCCGGTCACGCAGCCGCAGCGCGCTCGCGAAGAGCCTGGCGAGCTGGTCGGTGGCCTCCTCGAAGTCGCAGTCGACCAGCCCCTGGACGAACCACATCTCGGCGAACCGGGAGACCATCGCACCGAGCGCGTGTGCGGCGATCGCGGGGTTGACGTCCGGATCCGCCAGGCCGAGGCTCTGCAGCTGCCGGATCGAACCGACGACGCGTTCCCGGTCGCGCTGCTGGTGCTCGAACCGCTCGTCGGTGAGGTGGGCGTCGTAGCGGGACACCTGCTCGATCACCCCGATGATCCGCGCCTCCGCGCGGTAGCTCTCGAGGTAGGTGCGGATGCCCGCCCTGATCCGCTCCCGGGGGACCGCGGTCGAGGACGGCAGGAAGATCGACGTGCTCAGCGGAGAGTTCAGCAGGTCCGTCATCTCCATGGCGACCTCGCGGAAGATCTGCTCCTTGGAGTCGAAGTAGTGGTAGAACGACCCGTGGGAAAGCCCGGCCTGCTCGGCGATGTCCGAGATCCGGGCCTCGAGGAATCCGTCCTTCTCGAAGACCGCCTTGGCCGCGTCGAGCAGCCGTGCGCGCGTCGCGGCGCCCTTGCGCGAGCGAGGCCCGTTCGGCTTCTCGCGATCAACCGGCGCGGCCGTCGACAATTCCTTCTCCTATTCGTGCGGTATCCGTGTCCGTACGGTATCCCGGAGCGATATTCGGGCGGCCCGACAGGGTCGGTGCTGTTTCGGTGTGGTGCTGTTTCAGCGGAGTGCTGTTTCGGCCGAGTGTCGTATCGCGGGAAGTCGCGCGGGGTGTTGTAGGGCGGGGTGTCGTAACGGTCTCGGAGGTATGCCTGGTGGCCAGGCGTGCCGACCATACTAGCCGGTGATCGGCTATAGAGCCTGTCCGTCGATCAATCGGTGTGTACGGAGTGTGTCCCCTCCGTCCGCCGGCCGTCGGGGGCGCTGGCCTGCCGAGCGACCAGCGGCCTGCCCGCCAGGCGGCTGGGCGGCCCGCCAGGCGCCGCGACCGGCTCGTCGAAGCCGCCAGGGAGGCATGTCCGGGAACGCCGGCTTTCGAGTGTCACGTGACGCGGAGGCGTCCTGCCAGGAGGCGATCACCGAAGCGGCGAACGGCCTTGAACGGCCTCGGTGATGTCGACGCTCGCGGCGATTCCCTGTCTCACCGATTCCGGCGGAACGGCGGCGTGTCTTTCCGGCGGCGAGGGAAACCCGACCGCCGAGTTCACCACCCGGCGGGACCGTGGTCTCGCGACCGAGAGACATCCGCGCCGGGCCGCGCGGCTACCTGACCGGAGCCCCGCTGGCCCCCGACGAGTTCGTCCACGCCGGCGCCGGACCCGGAACCGCCGGACCTCGACGACCTGGAGGGGGCGCTGACGGCGATCGCGCAGACCGCGCTGAGCCGCGCCCTCGACCCGTCGATGGTCAAGCTCGGGCGGATCGCCATCGCCCACGCCTCCCGGTTCCCCGAGCTCGCCCGCCGCACCCACGCCGCCGGCGCCTTCCCACGCCGGCGGCTCGTGGTCGAGCTGCTGAACCGGCACGCGGCCACCGGAGCGATCGCCGCGGACGACCCCGAGATCCTCGCCGAGCATTTCCTCGGCATGGTCTCCGCGGCACCGGCCCGGTTGGCCTCGTTCGGCATCGTCCGCGACCCCGCGCTGCTGGAGCGCCACACCCAGGTCGCGGTCCGCCTCTTCCTTCGCAGCCTGCGCCCGGACTGACGTCCCCACCGGCCGAGGCCCGCTCCAACGCGTGTTGCCGCAACAGCGCATGGAGCGGCTGACGCAACTCGCCTCGGCTGCCGTCGTCCCCGGAACGGGCCGGCAAAGCTGCGGAAGTCGGCACCGCTCGACAGGGGGGCTCGCGACCGCTAGCCTCCGTCGCATGTTAGTCGACGCTAACATCGACCGCCCGGTGCCCGGGGGGCGCGCGGAGCCCGCCGAGCCGCTCCGGACGTTGGTCGATGCCAAGGGCGATCCCGCCCGTCACAACGCCGCCGCGTTCGCGGACCTCGTCGAGGAACTGCGGGGCCGGCTGGCCAGCACGGCGCTGGGCGGGTCCGAGGCTGCCCGCCGCCGGCATGTCGAGCGCGGCAAGCTGCTGCCCCGCGACCGTCTCGACACGCTGCTCGACCGCGGCAGCCCGTTCCTCGAGCTCTCCCCGCTGGCCGCCGACGGGATGTACGACGGCGAGGCGCCGGGCGCGGGAATCATCACCGGGGTCGGCCGGGTCTCGGGCCGCGAGTGCGTCGTGGTGGTCAACGACGCCACCGTCAAGGGCGGCACCTACTACCCGACCACGGTGAAGAAGCACCTGCGCGCCCAGGAGGTCGCGCTGCACAACCAGCTGCCGTGCGTCTACCTGGTCGACTCCGGTGGCGCGTTCCTGCCCCGGCAGGACGAGGTGTTCCCGGACCGCGAGCACTTCGGTCGGATCTTCTTCAACCAGGCGACCATGTCGGCCCGGGGCATCGCCCAGATCGCCGCCGTGCTCGGGTCGTGCACCGCCGGCGGGGCGTACGTCCCGGCGATGAGCGACGAGGCGGTGATCGTCCGCAACCAGGGGACGATCTTCCTCGGTGGCCCGCCGCTGGTGAAGGCGGCGACCGGCGAGGTCGTCAGCGCGGAGGACCTCGGCGGCGGCCTGCTGCACTCGCGGAAGTCCGGCGTCACCGACCACCTGGCCGCCGACGACACCGACGCGCTGACGATCGTGCGGCGCATCGTCGCCGGCCTCGGGCCCCGCGCGCCGCGCCCGTGGGACGTCACCCCGACCGAGGAGCCGCTGTACCCGACCTCCGAGCTCTACTCGGTGGTACCGGCGGACCCGCGCACACCCTACGACGTCCGCGAGGTGATCGCCCGCCTGGTGGACGGCAGCAGGTTCGCGGAGTTCAAGAAGGAGTACGGCTCGACGCTGGTCACCGGGGTCGCCCGGCTGCACGGGCATCCGGTCGGCATCATCGCCAACAACGGGGTGCTGTTCGGCGAGTCGGCGCTCAAGGGCGCCCACTTCATCGAGCTGTGCGACCGCCGGAGCATCCCGCTGCTGTTCCTGCAGAACATCACCGGCTTCATGGTCGGCCGGGACTACGAGGCCGGCGGCATCGCCAAGCACGGCGCGAAGATGGTCACCGCGGTGGCCTGCGCCCGGGTGCCGAAGTTCACCGTGGTGATCGGCGGATCGTTCGGCGCCGGCAACTACTCGATGTGCGGCCGGGCCTACTCGCCGCGCTTCCTGTGGACGTGGCCGAACGCCCGGATCTCGGTGATGGGCGGCGACCAGGCGGCCGCCGTGCTCTCGACCGTCCGTCGCGACGCCGTCGAGGCCCGCGGCGGCGAGTGGTCCGCCGACGAGCAGGCGGCCTTCGAGGCGCCGATCCGCGAGCAGTACGAACAGCAGGGCAACCCCTATTACGCCACCGCCCGGCTCTGGGACGACGGCGTCATCGACCCGGCGGACACCCGCACCGTGCTGGGCCTGGCGCTCTCGGCGGCGGCGAACGCGCCGCTGGAACCGGTCGGCTACGGCGTCTTCCGGATGTGAGGGTCGATGTTCCACACGGTGCTCGTCGCCAACCGGGGTGAGATCGCGGTCCGGGTCATCCGGACCCTGCGTGAGCTCGGCGTCCGCTCGGTGGCGGTGTTCTCCGACGCCGACGCGGGCGCCCGCCACGTGACCGAGGCGGACGTCGCGGTGCGCCTCGGCCCGGCCCGCGCGCTCGACTCCTACCTCAACATCGAGCGGGTGCTCGCCGCCGCGGCGGCGACCGGGGCACAGGCGGTGCACCCCGGCTACGGCTTCCTCGCCGAGAACCCGGTGTTCGCGCAGGCCTGCGCCGATGCCGGCGTGGTGTTCGTGGGCCCGTCCGCGCGGGTCGTCGAGCTGATGGGCAACAAGATCGCGGCCAAGCGCACCGTCGCCGCGGCCGGCGTCCCGGTCGTGCCCGGTCGCGTCGAGCCGGGGATGTCCGACGCCGACCTGGTCGCGGCCTCGACCGAGATCGGCTACCCGGTGCTGGTCAAGCCGGCCGCCGGAGGCGGTGGCAAGGGCATGCGGCTCGTCCGCGAGCCCGCCGCGCTCGCCGAGGCGCTGCGCTCGGCCCGCCGGGAGGCCGCCGCGTCCTTCGGCGACGACACGCTGTTCGTCGAGCGGTTCGTCGACACCCCCCGGCACATCGAGGTGCAGATCCTCGCCGACACACACGGCAACGTGATCCACCTCGGCGAGCGGGAGTGCAGCCTGCAGCGCCGTCACCAGAAGATCGTCGAGGAGGCGCCGTCGGTGCTGCTCGACGCCGCGACCCGGGCGCGCATCGGCGGTGCGGCCGTCGACGTCGCCGCCGCCGTCGGGTATGTCGGCGCCGGCACGGTCGAGTTCGTCGTGGGCACCGACCGGCCTGACGAGTTCTTCTTCATGGAGATGAACACCCGGCTGCAGGTCGAGCACCCGGTGACCGAGCTGGTCACCGGCGTCGACCTGGTCGCCGAGCAGCTGCGGGTCGCCGCCGGCGAGCCGCTGCGGATCACCCAGGACGAGGTGCGCCTGACCGGTCACGCCGTGGAGGCCCGGGTGTACGCCGAGGACCCGGCCCGCGGCTTCCTGCCCACCGGCGGGGACGTCCTCGTCCTGCGGGAGCCGACGGGCGCGGGGGTACGCACGGACTCGGGCCTGCGGGCGGGCACGGGGGTCGCCGCCACCTACGACCCGATGCTGGCCAAAATCGTCGCCTGGGCGCCGGACCGGGTGGGTGCGCTGGCCCGCCTCGACGCCGCGCTCGCGGGCACCACGCTGCTGGGCGTCACCACGAACATCGGCTTCCTGCGCCGCCTGATCGGCCATCCCGACACCCGTTCCGGCCGCCTCGACACCGGTCTGGTCGAGCGGCACCTCGAAGCACTCACTGATCCCGCCGGGCACGCCCTGCCCGGCGAGCCCACGGCGGACGACGCCCTGGAGGTGTTCGGGCTGGTCGGCGCGGTCGGGATGGTGCCGACCGAATCGGTCGTCGACCCCTGGGACGTGCCGTCGGGCTGGCGGCTGGGCGAGCGGGCCTGGTCGCGCTGGTCGGTCGCCGCTCCCGGCGGGGCCGGGGGTTCGCCGGCACGCGAGGTCGCGGTGCAACGCGCCGCCGACGGCCGGCTGCTGGTCCGCCTGGACGGCGGCGGGCCACGCGCGGCCGAGCTCGACTGGCTGCCCGCGCCCACCCCGGGTCAGCCCGCGGACGCGCTGGTCACGGTAGACGGCCGGACCAGGCGGTGGCAGGTGGCCGCGAGCGGGAGCACGATCTGGGTGGGCGCCGACGGGTTCACCTGGGCGCTCGCGGAGCGGCGGGCGGAGAGCGGCGCCGACGCGGCGGCCGGCGAGCACAGCGGCGAGGCGCGCAGCCCGATGCCGGGCACCGTCGTCGACGTGCGGGCGGCCCCCGGCGACGTCGTCGAGCCCGGTGCCCCGCTGGTCGTCGTCGAGGCCATGAAGATGGAGCACACCGTGGTCGCGGCGGTCGCCGGCCAGGTGAAGGACGTCCTCGTCCGGGTCGGCGACTCGGTCGCGCTGGACGCGCTGCTCGCGGTCGTCGAGCCGGCGCCCGACGGGGTGGCGGACGGAGCCGGGGCGTCCGACGGGCCCGCGGGAGCGGCCGATGCCCCAGCCTGATCCGCGCCGGCCCGACCCGTACCGGCCCGACGCGCGCCAGCCAGGTGGGCTCCAGCCGGACGTCCACCGGGCGGACGGCCTGCCCGAGTCGGTGACGATCTACGAGGTGGGCCCTCGCGACGGGCTGCAGAACGAGGCCTCGGTCGTCGACGTGGCGGTCAAGGCGGAGTTCGTCCGGCGGCTCGCCGGCGCCGGGCTGCGGGCGATCGAGACGACGAGCTTCGTCCCGGCGGCCTGGGTTCCGCAGCTCGCCGACGCGGCGGAGCTGCTGGAGCTGCTGGGCCCGCCGCCGCGGGGCGCCCGGCGGCCGGTGCTGGTGCCGAACACCCGGGGGCTGGAACGGGCCCTGGCGGCCGGGGCCGGCGAGATCGCGGTCTTCGGCAGCGCCACCGAGACCTTCGCGCGGCGCAACCTCAACCGCACGGTCGACGAGTCGCTGGCGATGTTCGAGCCGGTGGTGACGGCGGCCCGGGCCCGGGGCCTGGCGGTCCGCGGCTACCTGTCGATGTGCTTCGGCGACCCGTGGGAGGGCGCCGTCCCACCCGGGCAGGTCGCCGCGATCGCCCGGCGCCTGGTCGACCTCGGTGTTGACGAACTGTCGCTGGGCGACACCATTGGAGTGGCCACCCCCGGCCACGTCGAGGCCCTGCTCGCCGAGCTGGCCGCGGCCGGGATCGGCCCGGGGATCCTCGCGGTGCACTTCCACGACACCTACGGCCAGGCTCTCGCCAACACCCTTGCCGCGCTGCGCGCCGGGGTGCGCACGGTCGACTCGTCCGCGGGCGGCCTCGGCGGCTGTCCGTACGCGAGGAGCGCGACCGGCAACCTCGCCACCGAGGACCTCGTCTGGATGCTGCACGGCCTCGGCGTCGGCACCGGCGTCGACCTCGGGGCGCTGGTGCGCACCAGCGTGTGGATGGGGGAGCGGCTGGGCCGGCCGAGCCCGTCACGAGTCGTGCACGCGCTGGCCGCGCGGCTCGCCGAGGACGGTGCCACGGCGGACGCGGGAACCAGCGCCGAACCCGGACACCGCACTCAACCCGTCGGACGGATGTAGTGAAGCAGGAGAAGGAGACGGGCCATGCCTGACAGCCGGCTGAGCGAAGAGCACGAGACCCTGCGCAAGACGGTCGAGGAGTTCGCCCGGGAGGTGGTCGCCCCGGCGGCCGCCGGGCACGACGAGGCGAAGACCTTCCCGTACGAGATCATCGCGCAGATGGCCGAGATGGGCCTGTTCGGCCTGCCGTTCCCGGAGTCCTACGGCGGCCAGGGCGCCGACTACTTCGCGCTCTGCCTGGCGATCGAGGAGCTGGCACGGGCCGACTCGTCGGTGGCGATCACCCTCGAGGCCGGGGTGGGCCTGGGTGCGATGCCGATCTACCGGTTCGGTACCGAGGCGCAGCGCGAGGAGTGGCTGCCGGTACTGGCCAGCGGCCGCGCGCTGGGTGCCTTCGGGCTGACCGAGCCGGGCGCCGGCAGCGACGCGGGCGGCACCCGCACCACGGCCCAGCTCGTCGGTGACGAATGGGTGATCAACGGGTCGAAGGCGTTCATCACGAACTCCGGGACGGACATCACCCGGGTGGTGACGGTGACCGCGGTGACCGGGGAGCCGGTGAACGGCCGGCCGCAGATCTCCTCGATCATCGTCCCGGTGCCGACGCCGGGCTTCAGCGCGGGCGCGCCCTACTCGAAGGTCGGCTGGCACGCCTCGGACACCCGGCCGCTGTCGTTCCAGGACGTGCGGGTCCCGGCGGAGAACCTGCTCGGTGAGCGGGGCCGCGGATACGCGAACTTCCTGTCCATTCTCGACGAGGGCCGCATCGCCATCTCGGCGCTTTCCGTCGGCCTGGCGCAGGCCTGCGTGGACGAGAGCGTGAAGTACGCCAAGGAACGGGAGGCGTTCGGCGCGCCGATCGCCCGAAACCAGGCCATCGCGTTCAAGCTCGCCGAGATGGAGACCCGGACCTACGTAGCCCGGACGGCCTATTACGACGCCGCGTGGCGGATGCTCGCCGGCCTGCCTTTCAAGAAGGAGGCGGCGATGGCGAAGCTGTTCTCCTCCGAGGCGGCGGTGACGAACGCCCGCGAGGCGACCCAGATCCACGGCGGGTACGGATTCATGAACGAGTACCCGGTGGCACGGCACTGGCGCGACTCCAAGATTCTCGAAATCGGTGAGGGCACCAGCGAGGTGCAGAAGATGCTGATCGCGCGCCACCTCGGCGTCTGACGGACGGAGCAGCCAGCTGTGAAGCGGATTGTCGAAGCGATCATGGCCGGCGACGCGCGTTCGCCGGAGCGGCGGGCGGAGTTCGGGGCGTTGGCGGTGCCGGAGTCGTACCGGGGTGTGGTGGTGCGCAGGGACGAGGTGGGGATGTTCGAGGGGCGGGCGTCCCGGGACAAGGATCCGCGGGAGTCACTGCACC
>NZ_CASGGV010000046.1:0-11628 GCF_949319125.1 Frankia sp. Hr75.2
ATCCACCGGAAACTCCGACACCGCGTCGTGCCCGCCGGAGACGACGTCCCACAGCTGCTCCGGGGACGACACCCCGCCCGGGAAACGGCAGGCCATTCCCACGATCGCGATCGGCTCGCGGTCGGCCTCCTCCAGCTCGCGCACCCGCTGGGTGGCCTGACGAAGCTCGGCTGTCGCCTGCTTCAGAAAATGGCGCAGCCGGTCCTCGTTCGACATGCGAGCTTCCTCCTGGCCCTCGGGCATCAATGCGGTGTCCTGGGATGGCTGGGAACTCAGGAAAAACCGAACTCCTTGCCGAGCAGATCGAACATCTCCTCGTCACTCGCCTCGTCCAGCCCGGCGGACCCGGCCCCGGCGAGCGAGCGCAGGATGGCCCGCAGCCGGGTCTCGACCGAGGCCCGCACCTCGTCGGGGGGCTCCGCCGCGGCCAGCGCCGCCTCGAGGCTGCCGAGGCCGGCGAGCACCGGGTCCGCCACCGCCTCGGCGGGCAGCAGCAGGCCGCGCAGGTACCGGGCGAGCGCGTCCGGCGTGGGATGGTCGAAAACGACCGTGGCGGGCAGCCGCTCCCCGGTGGCACGGCCGAGCCGGTTGCGGGTCTCGACCGAGGCGAGGGAGTCGAAACCGAGATCGGTGAACGCCCGGTCCGCCGGGATCTGTTCGGCCGACGCGTGCCCGAGCACCGCGGCGACCTCCGTCCGGACCAGCTCCAGGACGACTCGGTGCCGGCTGTGCTCGGGCATGGCGCCGAGCCGTTCCCGCAGCGACGCCCCGCCCGCCGCCCGCGGTCCGCCGTTCTCCGACGCCGCGGCGCTGTCGCCGCCCGCGGCACCCCCGAGACCGGCGCCGCCGCCGGGGATGCCGGCGAGCGCCGCGCGCGCCTCGGGAATCTCGTCGACGAGACGGGTCGGGCGGGCGGCGGGGAACGCCGCGACGAACCGATCCCAGAGCACCCTGACCAGCGCGACGCAGGGCTCCTGCCGGCCGACCACCTCGGCCAGCGCGCGCAGCGCCTCGTCGGGGGCCAGCGCGGGCAGGCCGTGCCGGGCCAGCCGCTCGCGGACCCGGGGTTCGTCGGCCATCCCGGCGCCGGCCCAGGCTCCCCACGCCACCGAGGTCGCCGGCCGGCCCCTGGCCCGGCGGTGCTCGGCGAGCGCGTCCAGGTAGGCGTTCGCGCCCGCGTAGCCGCCCTGCCCGGCGTTCCCCCAGGTGCCCGCGATCGAGGAGAACAGCACGAAGGCGTCGAGCGGCCGGTCGCCCAGCAGCTCGTCCAGGTGGGCCGCGCCGGCGGCCTTGCCCGCGACGACGGCGGCGAGGCCGGCCGGGGTCGTCTCCTCCAGCACGCCGCCGGTGCCGGCGCCGGCGGCGTGCACGACCGCGGTGAGCGGGCATTCCGCCGGAATTGCCGCGAGAACACCGGCCAGCGCGGCCCGGTCCGCCGCGTCGCAGGCGGCCACCGTGACCTGGCAGTCGTGCACGGCGAGCTCCTCCGCCAGCTCCGCGGCGCCCGGCGCGGCCGGCCCGCGCCGGCTGGTCAGCACCAGCCGCTCGGCGCCCTGCGCGGCGCACCAGCGGGCGACCGCCGCGCCGAGCGCACCGGTCCCGCCGGTGATCAGCACCGTGCCCCGCGGGTGCCATCGGCGCTCGCCCGCGCCGGTGCCGGCGCGCACCAGCCGCCGACCGAAGGCCCCGGCGGTCCGCAGCGCGACCTGATCCTCGCCGGTGGTGCCGGCCAGCACGGCCACCAGCCGCTCGGCCGAGCGCTCGTCGAGGGAGCGCGGCAGATCCAGCAGCCCGCCCCACCGCGCCGGCGTCTCCAGGGCGGCGACCCGGCCGAGGCCCCACACCTGCGCCTGCTCCGGGTCGGTGACCGGGTCGGTGCCCCAGGTCGAGACCGCCCCTTGGGTGGCGCACCACAGCGGGGCGGCCACACCGGCGTCGCCGAGCGCCTGCAGGAGCGCGACGGTGCCAGCCAGTCCGGCGGGCAGCCCCGGATGGGCCGGGAGCGGCGCCGTGTCGAGGGCGACCAGCGACAGCACCCCGCGGACCACGCCAGCACCATCGGTGTCGGCACCGGCACCGGCGGCGCCGGGCGTGGACGTCCCGACGAACTCGGCGAGGCGGCCGGCCAGCCGCCGCCGGTCGATGTCCGCGCCGCCCACCGTGAGCCGCACCACCCGGGCGCCCCGGCGTTCCAGCGCCTCGGCGCACTCGGTGACCAGGCCGCCGGCGGCTGGCCCGGCCGGGGCCACCACCAGCCAGGTTCCCGACAGCGCGGACGGCGCGGAGACGGTCAGCGGCGTCCAGACCGTCCGGTACACCAGGTCGTCCAGGTCGGCCGCCGCGCGCCGCCGCCGGTGCCGGGACGCCAGCGCCGGCAGCACGGCGCGCAGCGGCGCGTCCTCGTCGACGCCCAGCGTGCCGGCCAGCGCGCCGAGATCCGCGCGCGCCACCGCGTCCCAGAAGGCGGTGTCCTCCGCCGACACCCCCGCGCCGCCCGACCCGGCGGGACCGGCCGCGGGGGCGAGCCAGTACCGCCGCCGCTGGAAGGCGTAGGTGGGCAGGTCGATCACCCGTGCCCCCGCGAAGAACGCAGCCCAGTCGACACCGGTGCCGTTGGCATGCGCCTCGCCGAGCGCCGTCACCAGGCTGTGCTCCTCGGGACGGCCGGCCCGCAGCGCCGGGACGAACACCGCGGCACCGTCCACCAGGCACTGGCGTCCCATCCCGGAGAGCACTCCGGCCGGCCCCAGCTCCAGGAAGGTCGTCGCCCCCCGCTCGTGCAGGCAGGCGACGGCGTCGGCGAAGCGCACCGGCTGGCGGGCCTGCCGCACCCAGTAGTCGGGGTCGCACAGCTGCTCGGCGGACGCGATCCGCCCGGTCACCGTGGAGACGACCGGGACGGCCGGCGCCTGGTACCGCAACGTGGCCGCGACCTCCCGGAAGGCCGCCAGCATGGGGTCCATCCGCGAGGAGTGGAACGCGTGCGCCACCCGGAGCCGGCGGGTACGGCGTCCGAGGGCCTCGGCGCGGGCGGCGAGCGCGGTCACCGCGTCCTCGTCACCACTGATCACGACGGAGTCGGGGCCGTTGACAGCGGCGATCCCCACCCGGCCGGGGCCCGGCGGGTCCGCCTGATCCTCCTCCTCGGCCAGCCATGCCAGGACGTCCCGCTCGGTTGCCTGTACGGAGACCATCGCCCCACCCGCGGGGAGCTCCGCCATGAGACGGCCGCGTGCCGTGACCAGGGCGCACGCGTCTGCCAGCGAGAGCACCCCCGCGACATGGGCGGCGGCGATCTCACCGACGGAGTGCCCGGCGACGAAGTCCGGGGCGACGCCCCAGGAGCGCAGCAGGTCGTGCAGGGCGACCTCGAGCGCGAACAGCGCGGGCTGGGTGTGGTCGGTGCGGTCCAGCAGCGGCCCGTCAGCGAGCACCTCGTCGAGTGGCTGGTCCAGGTGCGGATCAAGGTGCGAGCGGACGAGGTCGAAGGCGCGCGCAAACGACGGGAAGCGTTCGTACAGCTCCCGGCCCATGCCGGGGCGCTGCGAGCCCTGACCGGTGAAGAGCATCGCCGTCCGGCCCGGCGACCGGACCGTGGTGCGGACGATCCCGGCGGCGGCCGTGCCCCGCGCGAGCGCGGCCAGCCCGCGCGACGCGCCCGCCAGGTCGTCCGCGACGACGACGGCCCGGCAGGCCAGCGCGGCCCGGCCGGTCGCCAGCGAGAACCCGACGTCCGCCGCGAGCTCGGGCCCGGCGGCGGGAGCGCCGGTGAGGTGGGCCGTCAGGCGCGCGGCCTGCGCCCGCAGCGCGTCCTCGGAGTGCGCGGAGACCAGCCACGGCATGACCGCCGGGGCGGTGCCCACCGGCGGCCCCGGGTCCGCGGCCGCGTCGTCCGGGTGGTCGGTCTCCTCCTCGATGATGACGTGGGCGTTGGTGCCGCTGATCCCGAACGAGGACACCCCCGCCCGGCGGAGCCGCCCCGCCTCCCGCGGCCACGCGACCGGCTCGGTCGCCAGCCGCACCGCGCCCGCGGCCCAGTCGACCCGCGGCGACGGCGCGTCGACGTGCAGCGTGCGCGGCACCGTCCCGTGCCGCAACGCCTCCACGATCTTGATCACCCCGGCCACTCCGGACGCCGCCTGGGTGTGGCCGATGTTCGACTTCACCGACCCCAGCCACACCGGACGGCCCGCCGGCCGGTCCCGTCCATAGGTCGCCAGCAGCGCCTGCGCCTCGATCGGGTCCCCCAGCACCGTCCCGGTGCCGTGCGCCTCGACGACGTCGACCTGTTCCGGGCCGAGCCCCGCGTCGGCCAGCGCCGCCCGCACGACCCGCTGCTGCGCCGGGCCGTTCGGCGCCGTCAGGCCGTTCGACGCACCGTCCTGGTTGACCGCGCTGCCCCGCACCACCGCCAGCACCCGGTGCCCGCGCCGCCGCGCCGCGGAGAGCCGCTCCACCACGAGGACGCCGACGCCCTCGCCCCATCCGGTGCCGTCCGCCGCCGCGGCGAACGCCTTGACCCGGCCGTCGCGGGCCAGCCCCCGCTGCCGGGAGAACTCGACGAAGGTCGTCGGGCCGGCCATCACGGTGACGCCGCCGGCGAGCGCCAGCGTGCACTCGCCGGAGCGCAGCGCGCCCACCGCCAGGTGCAGCGCCACCAGCGAGGACGAGCACGCCGTGTCGACCGTCACCGCCGGCCCCTCCAGGCCCAGCGTGTACGCCACCCGGCCCGACGCGACGCTGCCCGCGCTGCCGGTGAGCAGGTAGCCCTCCGAGTCCTGCCCGGCCCGCGAGCCCGCGGCGTAGTCGTGGTAGCTCAGGCCGGTGAACACCCCGGTCGGGGTTCCGCGCAGCGACGACGGGTCGAGGCCGGCCCGTTCGAGCGCCTCCCAGGACACCTCCAGCAGCAGCCGCTGCTGCGGGTCCATGGCCAGCGCCTCACGCGGGGAGATCCCGAAGAACTCCGCGTCGAAGTCACCCGCGTCGTGCAGGAAGCCGCCCTCCCGCACGTAGCACCGGCCCGGACGGCCGGGCTCCGGGTCGTAGAGCCCGTCGACGTCCCAGCCGCGGTCGACCGGGAAGCCCGAGACCGCGTCGACGCCGTCCGCCAGCAGTCGCCACAGCTCCGCCGGGGACGACACCCCACCCGGGTACCGGCACCCCATGCCCACGATCACGACCGGATCGTCCGAGCCGTCGTCGTCGGCGTGCCGGGACGGCGGCGGGGACACGGCCGCCGGCGGCGCGTCCGGCGCGTCGTCCAGCAGGACGGCCCGCAGCCGGTCGGCGACGGCCACCGGGGTGGGATGGTCGAACAGCAGCGTCGCCGGCAGGCGCAGGCCGGTCGCCGCGGCGAGCCGGTTGCGCAGCTCCACCGAGGTCAGTGAGTCGAAGCCGGCGTCCTTGAACGCCCGGGACGGGCCGACCGCCTCGGCCGCGGCGTGTCCGAGCACCGCCGCGGCGTGCGCCCGGACAAGCTGGACGAGCAGGTCGTGCCGCTCGGGCGCGGACACCTCGCGCAGGCGGCGGACCAGGCCGTCCGACGCACCCGCCGGGGCGAACGCGCCCGGCGCTGTGAACGCGGCCAGCCCGACGACCGCGCCCGGACCGGTGGCCGTGCCCGCCGCCCCGGTCTGGTCGCCCTGCGCCGCGACGGGGACGAGACCCCGCAGGAGCACCGGGAGCGTCCCGGCCGCCGCGTGGGCGCGCAGCGTGGCGCCGTCGAGGCCCACCGGAACCAGCGCGGCGTCCCGGACGGCAGGAGTGGCGCCGGGGCCGCCCGGGGTGGGCGGCCACCCGGCCAGCGCCCGGTCGAACAGGTCGAGTGCCTCGGACGTCTCCAGCGGGCGCATCCCCGTGCGGGCCATCCGGCGCAGGTCGGCGGAACCGAGCCCGGCCGTCAGCGCGCTGCGCCGCGCCCACAGCCCCCAGGCGAGCGAGGCGGCCGGCAGCCCACGGGCGGCCCGCCGCGCGGCGAGCGCGTCCAGGAGCGCGTTCGCCGCCGCGTAGGCGCCCTGGCCGGCGCTGCCGAAGGGCGCCGCGGCCGAGGAGAACAGCACGAAGGCGGACAGGTCGAGATGCACGGTGAGCTCGTCCAGGTGCAGCGCCGCGTCGGCCTTGGGCCGCAGGACGGCGTCGACCCGCTCCCCCGTCAGGGCTGTGACGACGCCGTCGTCGAGCACTCCCGCGGCGTGCACGACCGCCCGCAGCGGACGGCCGGCGGGAACCGCCGCGAGCAGGTCGGCCAGCGCCCGGCGGTCGGCCACGTCGCACGCCGCCACGGTGACGCTCGCCCCGAGCTCGGTGAGCTCCGCGACCAGCTCCGGGGCGCGCCCGCCCCGCCCGGCCAGCAGCAGGTGGCGCACGCCGTGCCGGGTGACCAGGTGCCGGGCGACCAGCCCGCCGAGCGTGCCCGTCCCACCGGTGATCAGCACGGTTCCCGCCGGGTCCCAGCGGACGCCGTCACCAGCCGGGCCGGCTGGCGCGGCTGGCGCGGCTGGCGCGGCTGGCGCGAGTCTCGGTACGAACGCGCGACCGGCGCGCAGGGCGAGCTGCGGCTCCCCCGCCGCCAGCGCGGCCGTGACCGCGGCGGGCGCGACGGCCGCGGAGTCCTCGTCGTCGTCCAGGTCGAGCAGGACGAACCGCCCGGGATGCTCGGACTCCGCCGAGCGCACCAGCCCCCACACCGCGGCGGCTGCGAGATCGGTGACCTGCCCGCCGGGCTCCCCCTCCACCGCCCCGCGGGTCGTCAGCACCAGCCGGGCGGCGGCAAGACGGTCGTCAGCCAGCCAGGCCTGGATCAGCGACAGCGCCCACCGCACGGCGCCGTGCACCACGCCAACCGGATCGAGGCCGACGGAATCGGCGCGCACCGGGCCGAGGCTGACCGGGTCGGCGCCCGTCGGACCGGCGGCGGCCGCCTGCGGCAGGCCGACGACCACCCGGTCGGGGGCCGGACCACCCGCCGCGGCCAGAGCGGCCAGCTCGTCACGGAGCACCGAGGCATCCCAGTCCGCCGGGGTAACGAACGCGGCCGCCCGGCCGGGGCCGCCGGTTCCAAGGAGGGCGGCGCGCGCCGGTGTCACCTCGGGGGCCACCGGCAGCGGGATCCACTCCGTCCGGAACAGCGATCCCGCGGTCGGGTCAGCCTCCTGGGCCGGTTCCGCCGGCGCACCGGCGCCCAGCCAGTAGCGGCGGTGCTGGAAGGCGTAGGTCGGCAGGTCCACCCGCCGGCCGGCGGCGACCAGCGGTCCCCAGTCGACCTCGGCGCCCCGCACCCACAGCTCGGCGGCGCTCGCGGACAGGCGCCGAAGGCCGCCGTCGTCGCGGCGCAGCGATCCCACCCCGACGGCGCCGTCCGCTCCGGCGGCCAGCGCGCTCTCCGCCACCGCCGGTGTCAGCACCGGATGCGCGCCGACCTCCAGGAAGAACCGGCAGCCCTCGTCCAGCAGCTCCCGGACAGCCGGCGCGAACAGCACCGGCGACCGCAGGTTGTCGAACCAGTACGGCGCGTCCAGCTCACCGGGCTCCGTCATCCGTCGGCCCGTCACCGTCGAGAGGAAGGGGATGCGCGGAGCCGCGGACCGCAGGCCCGCCAGCTCCCGCAGCAGGCTCGCCCGCAGCGGCTCCACCCGGGAGGTGTGCGAGGCGTAGTCCACCGCGACCCGCCGGGCCCGCGCGCCGCGAGCCGCGCAGAACGCGACGACCTCCTCCAGCGCCGCGGTCTCGCCGGCCACCACCGTCGACGCCGGGCCGTTGACGGCCGCCACCTCCACCCGCCCGTCCCACCGTTCCAGGAACCCCTCCACCTCCGCCGCCGGCAACGCCACCGACACCATTCCCCCGGCGTCTCCAACAGCGCCCGCCCGGCCCCCGCCCCCGGCCAGCTCGGCGGCGATCAGCCGGCCGCGGACGGCGACCACCCGGGCCGCGTCCGGCACCGACAGCGCCCCCGCCACGCAGGCGGCGGCGATCTCCCCCTGCGAGTGCCCCAGCACCACATCCGCCCGTACTCCCCACGACTCCCACACCGCCGCCAGGCCCACCATCACCGCCCACGACACCGGCTGGACCACCTCGGCCCGCTCCAGCCATCCCGCGCCCGAGACGCCGCGCAGGACGTCCACCACCGACCAGTCCACGAAACCGGCCAGCGCCCGGTCGCACTCCGCCACCCGCTGCGCGAACACGGCGGAAGAATCGAGCAGTTCCACCCCCATGCCCAGCCACTGCGCGCCCTGCCCGGGGAACACCCACACCACCCGGCCGTCACCGCCGCCCGCGCCATCACTCGCGCTCGCGCACACCAGATCCGCCGCCGGCTCACCCCCGGCCAGCGCGCCCAGCGCGGCGTGCCGGTCGGCGCCCAGCACCACCGCCCGGTGTTCGAGCGCCGCCCGCCCCCGCACCAGCGAGAAGCCCACGTCGGCGACCGAGCCGGGACCCGGCCGCAGGAAGGCCGCCAGGCGACCGGCCTGGGCGCGCAGCCCCGGCCCCGAACGCGCCGACAGAACCCACGGCACCGCCTCGGTGGGCACCGGTGCGGGACGGGACGCGGCCCCGGCCCCCGAGCCGGCGCCGCCTTCGCCGACCGGTCCGGGCCCGGCCTCGGGCTCGGCCTCGGGCTGGGTCTCGGGTTCCGGCTCAGGCTCCGGTTCGGGCGCGGGGGGCTCCTCCACGATCACGTGCGCGTTCGTGCCCGAGACGCCGAACGACGAGACTCCCGCCCGCCGCGGGCGGTCCGTCCGCGGCCAGTCGACGTCCCCGGTGAGCAGCCGGACGTCGCCAGCGGCCCAGTCGACGGCGGCCGTCGGCTCGGCCACGTGCAGGGTCCGGGGCAGCACCCCGTGACGCAGCGCGAGGACCATCTTGATCACGCCGCCGACCCCCGCGGCCGACTGCGCGTGCCCGATGTTCGACTTCAGCGACCCGAGCCACAGCGGCCGGTCCGCCGGCCGGCCGCGCCCGTAGGTCGCCAGCAGCGCGTCCGCCTCGATCGGGTCGCCCAGTGCCGTCCCGGTGCCGTGCGCCTCGACGGCGTCGACGGTATCCGGCGCGAGCCGGGCGTCGGCCAGCGCCTGACGGATCACCCGTTCCTGCGCGGGACCGTTGGGCGCGGTCAGTCCGTTGGACGCGCCGTCGGAGTTCACCGCGCTGCCCCGCACCACCGCGAGCACCGGATGCCCCAGCCGCCGCGCGTCGCTGAGGCGTTCGAGGAGCAGGACGCCGACACCCTCGGCGAGACCGAAGCCGTCACCGCCCGCGGCGAACGCGCGGCAGCGGCCGTCCGCGGACAGCGCGCGCTGGCGGCCGTACTCGGTGAAGACCAGCGGGGTGGACATCACCGCGACGCCGGCCGCCAGCGCGAGGGCGCACTCGCCGCCGCGCAGCGCCCGCGCCGCCAGGTGCAGCGCCACCAGCGAGGAGGAGCAGGCGGTGTCGACGGTGACGGCGGGGCCTTCCAACCCGAGCGTGTAGGCGACCCGGCCGGACAGCACGCTGCTGGCGCCGCCGGTGCTCAGGTAGCCCTCGACCTCGGTGGGGACGTCACGCAGCCGGGAGACGTAGTCCTGGTAGATGCTGCCGACGAAGACTCCCGTCCCGCTGCCCCGCAGTGCGGACGGATCGATGCCGGCCCGCTCGACCGTCTCCCACACGACCTCCAGCAGGAGCCGCTGCTGGGGGTCCATCGCCAGCGCCTCCCGCGGCGAGATCCCGAAGAACTCCGCGTCGAAGTCGGCGGCGTCGTGGAGGAAGCCACCGTGGCGGGTGTAGGTCGTGCCGGGCCGGGTGCCGTCCGGGTCGTAGAGGGCCGGCAGGTCCCAGCCGCGGTCGGCCGGCAGACCGGTGATCGCGTCCCGGCCGGTGGCGACGAGCTCCCACAGGTCCTCGGGCGAGTGGACGTCGCCCGGGTAGCGGCAGCCCATCCCGACGATCGCGATCGGCTCGTGCGCGGCGGCCTCGAGATCGCTCAGCCGCCGCCGTGTCCGCCGGAGATCCGTCATGATCTTCCTGACGTACTCCCGGAGCCGATCCTCGTTGGCACTGGACATCGGTCAGGTCTCCCAGCGTCGGGCTGATCAGGGCGGACGGGTCACAGCGCGCCGAGCTCCCGGTCGATCACCTCCAGCATCTCGTCGTCGGTCATCGACTCGAAGTCGTCGCCGTCCTCCCCGTCAGGGACGTACGTGCCGCCGGCGGGCGCGGCCGGGGTGTCGGCCCACCGCCAAAGCAGGGCCTGCAGCCGCTCGGTGAGCACGGACCGGTCGCCCTCTGCGGCCATGCCGAGCGCGGCTTCGAGGCGGTCCAGCTCCGCCAGGGCGGCGGCGGTGCCCGCCCGTCCCGGTTCGAGCCCGACCCGCAGATAGCCGGCCAAGGCCCGCGGCGTCGGATGGTTGAAGACCAGCGCGGCCGGCAGGCGCAGCCCGGTGACGGCGGTCAGCCGGTCGCGGAGCTCGACCCCGCTGAGCGAGTCGAAGCCGAGATCGCGGAACGCGCGGTCATCCGCGACGGCCGTCGCACCCTCGTGGCCGAGCACCGCGGCCGCCTGCCCACGGACCAGTTCCAGCAGGGCCTGCTCCCGGTCGGGCCCGGCGAGGCCGGCCAGCCGCCGGGCGAACGAGGAGGTGTCGGGCTGGTCCGCGTCCGCGGCGGCCCGCCGGGCCGGAATGACCGGCACCGGCGCGGCTGCCGCGGGCGGCGGCCCCGGGGGTGCCACCACGGGTGCCGGGGAGGCCGGCCGGAGTGCCAGCGTGCCCTCGGCGACCGGTTGGCCCGTGCCGTCGGCGAGAGTCACGGCCACCTCGTCGGCGCCGGCCGGCGACAGCCGCACGCGCAGCGTCGACGCGCCGTCCGCGAGCACGCGGACGGCGCTCCAGGAGAACGGGCGCAGCCGCCGCGCCCCCAGCTCCGGATCGAGCACGAGCGGCTGGAAGGCGGCGTCGACAAGCACCGGATGCAGGGCGAACCGCCGGGCCGTCCCCCGCAGCGGTTCGGGCAGGCCGACCTCGGCGAACAGCTCCGCATCGCGGCGCCACACCGCACGCACCCCGTGGAAGGCCGGGCCGTAGTCCACGCCCGCCGCGGCGAGGCGCGGGTACAGGTCGTCGACCGGGACGGGACGCGCTCCGCTCGGCGGCCACACGACCAGGTCGAACGCCGGGTCCGCGGCGACGCCGCCCGGGGCCCGCACCGCGAGCGCGCCCCGGGCGTGCCGGGCCCACGGCTCCTGCGGCCCTTCCGGGTCCCCCGGCCGACTTCGACCGTCCGGACGCGCGTAGACGGCCAGCGAGCGCCGGCCCGCGCCGTCGGGCGGACCCACCGCGACCTGCACGTGGACGCCGCCGTGCTCGGGAACGACCAGGGCCGCCTCAAGGGTGAGCTCGGCGACCTCGTCGCAGCCGGTCTGGTCCGCGGCCTGGACGGCCAGCTCGAGGAACACGGCACCGGGCAGCAGTACGGCACCACCGACCGCGTGGTCGGCGAGCCAGGGCTGTGAGCCCCGTGAGAGCAGACCGGTGAGGAGCAGCCCACCGGTGTCGACCAGCGGTACCACGCCGCCCAGCATCGGATGGTCGGCGGGCCGCACGCCCGGGTCGGGCGCGCCGCCACGCACCGCGGGCGCGTCGG
>NZ_CASGGV010000047.1:0-11476 GCF_949319125.1 Frankia sp. Hr75.2
CCCCCTGGAACCAGCCCCCTCACTCGCCCAGCTCCCCGAACTCGCCCACACGTTCACCGCCACCGGACTCACGGTCACCATCAACACCCGCGGCGAACCGTCCCCGCTCTCCCCCGGCATCGACCTCACGGCATACCGGATCGCGCAGGAAGCGCTCACCAACGTGGCGAAACACGCCACCACCAACAGCGCATGCGTTGACATCACCTACGCTCCCAACAGCGTCACCCTGATGATCATTAATGGCGATGGGGGGAAAAGCTCGGCCAATGGGGACCACAGGCCCGACACGGTGAGGTCGATCCCATCCTCGAACAGTGGATTCGGCCTGATCAGCATGCGGGAACGCGCACTGTCCGTCGGCGGACATCTCGAGGCCGGACACCATCCCGAAGTCGGCTTCCACGTCACCGCCATCCTGCCACTACAACCCAGAAACCCCACGAAAACGGAAAACGATGACTATCCGAGTGCTCCTCGCCGACGACCAGACCCTCCTACGAGCGACCTTCCGGATTCTGATCGACTCGTGCGAGGACATGGAAGTCGTCGCTGAGGCCGCGGACGGCCACGAAGCCATCGCAGCGGCCCGTGAACACCACCCGGACGTCGTGCTCATGGACATCCGCATGCCCGGAACCGACGGAGTCGCCGCCACCGCCACCATCTGCGGCGACGAAACACTCGCCGCCACGCACGTCCTCATCCTCACCACCTTCGAAATCGACGAATACGTCACCCAGGCACTTCACGTCGGAGCAAGCGGCTTCCTTGGTAAAGACGTCGGAGCGGACGAGCTCCTCACCGCCATCCGCACCATCGCCGGCGGCGACGCTCTCCTGTCCCCGGCAGCCACCCGCGCCCTCATCGCCCGGTTCCTCGCCGCCCCCGAACCCACAGCCACCGCCCGGGCAAACCCCGCAGTCCTCACGACGCTCACCGCCCGCGAACGAGAAGTCATGGTGCTGGTAGCCGAGGGCTACTCGAACCATGAAATCGCCCGTCGCCTTGCCATCAGCCCACTGACCGCCCGCACGCACGTCCACCGGGCCATGGCGAAGCTCAACGCCCGCGACCGGGCGCAGCTCGTCGTCATCGCCTACCAGTCCGGCCTGCTACAAACCACCCCATCGGACTGACCGCCCCAGAACCTCACAGCCCGGTCGCGGTTCTCTGTACCACCGCACGCTCGATCGACGGGCCGCACCCAGAGGCCCGCCTCGCGTCAGCCTTTCCCCGGCCACCCTCCTCCCAGCCTTCATGCCTATCTTCTCAATCATCGGTGCGGGTCGTCGCGGCGGCACTGCGTACCGTTCTCGGGCCGAGATTCTGGCATGTTCCCGGAAACCGATCTGCGTGGGCAGGGGTACCAGGACCTCTGACATGCCGGCACGCACTCGCCCGCGACACGGCGAATCCGGTGCCCGGCTGAGGTGGTGTGGCCCGCTACACCACCAGCCGGGGAAGATTCCCCCTCGAACCCGCAAACAGATCGAGGCAGCATGGATGCCAGAACCTCACAGCCACTGAAAACTCGGAGTCGCCTGGCTGGCCGAGGCCTATTCCGCCTGGACACGAACGCGCTGGTTAACAGCCATCACACTCCTCCCCATCAGGAGTACTGGGTAGGAGGCCGGCGTACCGCGTTCGCAGTAGGCAGTTGTCGACAAACGCACGACGACCGACGATCCCTGTTCAGACAAACTGAAGAGGTGCCCGAGAACAGCCGCGAAGAAGATGCTGTAACTGCTCCTCGCCGACCGAACGACCCGAGAAATGCACGACCACCTGGCGGGCTGCAGTAGGCCGCCAGACGACAGAGGCCGTCATCCGGAAGTAGGGCGCGACTGATCAGCCCTGCCCCTTGTACGCGCCGGGCCCTGTGCAATGCGGGTGCACGGCGTGGGCCCGTGGGCCCGGCGGTAGCCCCCGCCGGGCCCACGGCGCCTGGACACCACCACGCCCAGGCCGCGGTACACGGCCCCGACCCACGCATCCAACCGAACCTGGCGCACCGACCATCCATCGGTACGCCACCGTCCGATAGACACCAGAAGGCCGGGCCTCGTCCCCCGACCTGCAAACCTTGCCCCGAGCGTCGCCATTTCCGGCTCAGGCCTAAACGATCCCTGACAGAAACGCGAGAAAACACAACACTCGATCCGGCATTCAGGTTCGACTCATCGTGACCCACGCCGGCTCGCCGTTCCCGCGCAGCTGCGATCATCTGCCTGACGCCCTCGACACCGGAGCATCATTCACAACCGGCGGTTACCTTCCATGCCCGCAGGTCAGACATCAGAAGTGCCACCCAAGACGGAAGTGGGAGGCAATGATAAGAACTCAGCTACGCGCCGGGTTGGTCTGCACACTCGCGTGCGGCACTCTGATCACCGCGGTCGCCCTCAACCGCCACGACGGCGGTTCAGCTCCAGCAGCGGCAGCCGCAGCGCTTCCCGAGACGACAACGACGCCGGTTCCGACTCGGACAGCAACTGCAACTGCAGCGCCAGCTCAGGGGGCATACGTCGCCCTGGGCGACTCCTATACCGCCGGTCCCGGAATCCCCTCCCAGATCGGAGAACCCGGCGGCTGCGATCGTTCGGACCGCAACTACCCGACGCTGATCGCCGAGAATCTGGATCTTGAGGAATCCGATTTCACGGATATGAGCTGTTCCGGGGCCACGATCGCGAACCTGTCCTCGCCCCAGTCCACTGGGGACGGAGTCAACCCCGCCCAGTTCTCGGCCCTTTCCGCCACAACGCGGCTGGTCACGATCGGCATCGGCGGCAACGACATCGGTTTCACCTCGGTGGTCAATCAGTGCGTCCGGGCCGGCGTGCTCTACAACGCGCTCGCCGGCGGCACCTCGAACTACGCACCCTGCAAGAGGAAGTACGTCTCCGCCGGAACCGACGAGGTACAGGAGAAGATCCAGGCCGCAGGGCAACAGCTGTCCGTCGCGCTGGGCGAGATCACCCGTCGCGCGCCGCAGGCCGACGTGTACATCGTGGGATACCCGGCAATCCTTCCCACCGACGGCGTCGGTTGCGCACGCACCATGGGACTCACAACCGGCGACATCACCTACCTGCGTCAGAAGGAGCAGGAGCTCAACACCATGCTGCAACAGCAGGCAGAAGCCGCCGGCGCCGGGTACATCGACACCTACACCCCTTCCCTCGACCGCGACGCCTGCGCGGCGAGAGACATCCGCTGGGTCGAGCCACTGATTCCCCTCAACCCCGCCGCCTCCGTCCACCCCAACGAACGCGGCATGGCCGACGCGATCCTCCAAAGCATGTCGCATCAGACGCCACCGACCCGATCGTGATCGCACACGCACACGCACACGCCCATCCCGCACGGTCTGGCTGACCGACCCCGTCGATCCGTCTCCGCTATCAGGTCCCCCATCGACCTCACCTGCCGCCGGACAAGGACTGGTGTCAGTTAGCGGGAAATGTGCCGGGCAACGCGTACCGCCTCCTCTGCAGAGATGAATGCTTCGGAACCACCCTTGAACCTTCCCGGTTCAGGTGGAAATATGACATAGAAGAGGGCTGACGACATGGATTTCTATCAGAAAAGAAACGAAGGCGCTGCGGATATCCAGGCACCCACAGACTCTGGACGCCTCCGGCGTTCCCGGTCGAGCGGACGAATAGCATTCATCGCCATCGCCATCGCCGTGGTTTCACTAGCCGCTTGTGACACGACAAGCACGCCGGATGAGAACTCGGCTACGAATCCCTCGACCGGAATAACGTATGTATCGGCGAGCCCGGGAACTGATGCCGGCAACTCGGAAGGCACCGAAACATATATCAGAAGATTCCGCGAGGAATTTCCTCGGCTGGCGCAGGGAAAAACCGACGCGCAGATTATCGGCGATGCTGAGGCCAGCTGCTCCGATATGGCTGCCAGCAGAAAAATCACCACCCCCTCGATGGGGGAGCGCTACGGTCTCGGCGGATCAACAGCCGACCAGTTCACACTCCACAACATTGCACTGTTGGCCATGTCAACCGTGTGTGGAATCCGCTGACACGCATCACATCGCCGCCACCGACGAGGGCGGACCCCGAGTCACCTCTGCGATACGCGAATCCTCCCGCCGTCGGGCGGCCTAGCCGGAGAACTGTAGAGGGCCTGGATGCGTACGGCAGCAATGCGCACCGAGGACAGGAGAACGTTCCGTGACATCACTGAAACCCGGTGCCCCGACCGGCTCTGAGGGCCGTCACGAACTCGAGGAGGACGTGCTCGCTGCGCTCGCCCGGGTACGTGGTCGGTGAGGAGCACGCGGACAGTATGGAGGTCACAAGGGACACGACGTTCCAGACGGATCCTGACCTGGAAAGGATCGAGTTCGTAGCCCCGGCCGACCGCACGCGCCTCCGTTACGGATCATCGGTCGATCTCGTCGCATTTCTGGCCACGATGCACCTGGCCGAAGCGATCAGATCGTCCGTCGATGACGTCGTCTACCTGATCGCCGATAGCCTGTCCGGTGCCAGCCATGGCTGACGTCATTGCCAACGGGATCCGCCTGAACGTCCAGCACCTCACGCCGACACGCGGGGCGGATCCCGACGCGCCGATCGTCGTCACGCTGCACGGCATGGTGATCGACAATCTGTCCAGCTTTTACTTCAGCCTCGGCACCTTTCTGGCGAACGCGGGCTGCGACGTCGTGTGCTACGACCTGCGCGGGCACGGGCGCAGCGATCAGACACCCGACGGGTACGACATGGCCAGCTCCCTCGCCGACCTGTCCGGGTTGCTGGTCGCACTCGGCATCGACCGGCCGGTACACATGGTCGGCAACAGCTACGGAGCGACACTGGCGTTGGCCTACAGCCTCGCCCACCCAGAGCAGGTGGCGAGTCTGACCCTGATCGAGCCCCCCTTCCTCATCGAAGGTCTCGGCGCGCAGATGGAACACTCGCTCAGCCGGGTGCTTACGGCGACCTCGCACGAGAAGGTCGAGCAGTGGCTGGCGAACGACGCCAGGCGCGCGGTCGCGCGGACTATATGCACCGCTCGATGGCTGCTGCGCGAGACCACGCTGAGGCGGGACATGCTCGCCACTCCGTCGTTCGACCCCGCTCGGCTGGCCGCGTTCACCGCGCCGGTGCTCGCCGTGTACGGCGCCAACTCGGACCTCATCGACCACGCCGCGAGCCTGTCATCGCTGATGCCCGACTGCACTCTGGTCATCCTGCGTAACCATACCCACGCGGTGCTCCGCGAGGCCACCGGCTACCTACGCACACTGACGCACTGGTGGTTGTTCCACCGCGGAACAGCACCCACGCCGACCTACATCCCGCCGCCCGGCCCTGGCTTCGTCATGCCCGCCTGGGTGCGCGAGAAAGTACCGCCGCCGGACCTCAGGCGTCCAGCCCGTAACCCCGACGGTCGACTCCTGCAACGATCGCCGATGCTCTGCGAAACGTGCTCGACGATCCGACCTACCGCGCGGCCGCCGGGCGACTGCGACAGCGGACGCGCCGTCGCGCGGGCGGCGAGCGAGGGAACGCCGGAGCCCCTGCAGACGGCTGGAAGCGATAGATATTCACGCCGGCCCGGCCCCTATGCACGGGTACCGAGCAACCGCGGCGGTTCAGTGACAGCCAGGACTCACCCACCCGCCACACATCACCGGATGCCGACACCCAATGCATAAATCCCGAATCCGGGCCCGTCCCGCGCCCCTGCCACGTGTCTGAGCCGTCCCGATCTCTCCCCAGCATCTTGATCATGATGGCGGTACCGAGATCCAGAAAACGATCGCCGCCCTGCCGCGCCGACTCCACCCCGAGGACACTCCCAGATGTCGCCTCGGTATCAGCCTGGGAAGGTGCCGGCGCGGCCGAGCAGCGCCGGCACGTCGATCCCGAGCTGCTCGCCGATCCAGCGGCCGGTGGCCGCGAGCTCGCCGAGATCCACGCCGGTCGCGACGCCCATCCGGTCGAGCAGATAGACGAGGTCCTCGGTGGCGATGTTGCCGGTGGCCGCCGGGGCGAACGGGCAGCCCCCGATGCCCCCGGCGCTGGCGTCGAGGGTCTCCACACCGGCGCTGACCGCGGCGACGGCGTTGGCGTAGCCGGTGTTGCGGGTGTTGTGGAAATGGCACCGCAGGGCGACGCCGGGGGCGACGTCACGGACGGCCGCCACCAGCTCGGTGACCTGCGTGGGCACCCCGACACCGATGGTGTCGGCCAGGGCGATCTCCGCGGGGCCCGACTCGACGACCCGGCGGGCCAGGTCCCGGACCCGGTCCGGGCTCACCTCGCCTTCGAACGGGCATCCGAACGCGGCCGAGAGCGTGACGGAGGGCCGGATACCGGCTTCGTGTGCCAGGCCCGCGATCTCCGACCAGGCACGCAGGCTCGCCTCGACCGTCATCCCCTGGTTGCGTTCGCTGAACGTCTCGGTGGCGAGGACGACCATGTTGACCTCGTCGACCCCCGCGCGGGCGGCGCGTTCGAATCCCCGCCGGTTCAGGACCAGGCCGATGTACGAGACCCCGCTGTCGCGGGGGACCTGTGCCATCACCTGTTCGGCGTCGGCCATCTGCGGGACGCGTTTCGGGTGCACGAACGCCGTCGCCTCGACCCGGCGCACGCCGCCGGCGACGGCGCGCTGGATCAGCGTCACCTTGGTCTCGGTCGGGAGCAGCGTCTTCTCGTTCTGCAGGCCGTCCCGCGGGCCTACCTCGCAGATCGTGATGGCCACGCGGTACTCCGTTCACGTGTTCGACTGGTGGTGGTCAGATGACGCCGTCGGCGACGAGCTGTTCGCGGTGGGCGGGGCTGATACCGAGCAGGTCGCCGTAGATCGACTCGTTGTGCTCGCCGAGCTCCGGGCCCAGCGAGCGGATCCCGCCCGGCGTGGCGGACAGCCGCGGCGCGACATTCTGCATGGGGAACTCACCGAGGCGGTCGTGCAACAGGCGGACGACGGCCTTGCGGGCCTTGAAGTGCGCGTCGGTGACCATGTCGGCCGCCGTGTAGATCCGGCCGGCCGGGACGCCCGCCTCGTGCAGGCGGTCGAGGAGCTGGGCCGAGGGCTGGGTCGCGGTCCACTCGCCGATGATCTTGTCGAGCTCCTCCAGGTGCTCACCGCGTGCCTGGTGCGTCTGGAAGTGCGGGTTCGTCGCCAGGTCGGGGTTGCCCATGACATCGCAGAGGCGGATGAAGATGGTGTCCCGGTTCGCCGCTATCAGGATCTCCGCGCCGTCCGCGGCGGTGTAGACGTTGCTCGGCGCGACGCCGGGCAGGATGGATCCGGTGCGCTCCCGCCGGAAGTCGGCCAGTTCCCATTCCGGGACCAGAGCTTCCATCAGTGCCAGCACGGCCTCGTAGATGGCGGAGTCGACGATCTGACCGCGGCCGCTGCGCTCCCGGCTGAGCAGCGCCATGACCGTTCCGAGCGCGGCGAACGTGCCGGCCAGCGAGTCGCCGAGCGAGATGCCGGTGCGGCTCGGCGGGCGGTCCGGATTCCCGGTCGTGTAGCGGATACCGCCCATCGCCTCCCCGATGGAGCCGAAGCCCGCCCGCTGCGAGTAGGGGCCGTCCTGCCCATATCCCGTGACCCGGACGAGGACGAGCCCCGGATTGATACTCGAAAGAGTGTCGTACCCGAGGTTCCACCGTTCCAGGGTGCCGGGGCGGAAGTTCTCCACGAGCACGTCCGCGTGCGCCGCGAGCTGTTTCACCAGCTCCTGACCGCGGGCGTCCCGCAGGTCGCAGGTGATGGACTTCTTGTTGCGGGCGATGATCGGCCAGGTGAGCGACAGCCCGCCCGGCGCCTGGCTACCCCAGTTACGCATCGGGTCGCCCCCGGCGGGGTCCTCTATCTTGATGATTTCCGCGCCGAAGTCGCCCAGCAGCTGCCCGCAGAACGGTCCGGCGATCAACGACCCGAGCTCGAGAACACGGCATCCCGCCAACGGCCCGTGCACTTCTCCGTTGTCCACTGGTCTCCTCAGATTGTTCGGGCCGCGGTGTCGGCTTCCCAGATCGCGTTGAAGATGCGCCGCGGAGCCTGCGCGTCGCCGACGAGGTGGATGTCAAGGCCGGCGCCGTCGAGCTCACGGGCGAGCAGGTCGTTGGCGGTGTTGCCGAGGATGAGCACGACACCGTCGACATCGGGCAGTTGGGAGGTCTCCCCGGTGAAGACGTCGGTGAGGGTGACGGTGTCCCCGTCGATGGCGTTCACTTCGACGTTCGGGGTGAAGGTGACGCCGGAGCGCCGCAGCTGCCCGAAGGCGAACGGAAGGTCGTGGCCGTCGGCGAAGGCGTGTCCGAGCTGGGGGTACTGGGAGACCACGTGCACCGCGTGGCGGCGCTGGCGCAGGTACTCGGCGGTGATGAACGCCTGGCGGTCTCCGGTGTCGTCGACGATCAGGATCCGGTTCGGCAGTTCGACGCTGCCGGTGAGGATCTCCACCGGGGTGTAGACGTTCCACTGGTCCGAACCCGGCAGCGCCGCGGCGTCCCGGGCCCACCGTTCGGGACGGCGGGCCGTCCAGCCGTGGCGCAGCGGCGTGGACCCGGTGGCGACCACGACCGCCTCGTACCGGCCGACCAGGTCGTTGACCGTGACCCGGTGCTTGAGCTGGATGGCGACGTCGGTCCGGGCCAGCTGGGTGGTCAGCCAGTCGGTCACGCCGGTCCACTCCCGGTAGGACGGCGCCCGCGCGATCAGGTTGACCTGCCCGCCGAGAGTGTCGTCCTGCTCGAAGAGGGTGACCTGGTGGCCGAGCTCGGCGGCGGTCAGCGCGGCGCGCAGCCCGGCCGGGCCGCCGCCGACGACCGCGACCCGCCGTCGCCGGCGCTGCCGTGTCTCGTCCTGGCGGAACTGCCGCTCCCGGCCGACCTGCGGATTGTGAATACAGGCCAGCGGCCCGCGGGCGAAGGAGGCGACGCACCAGTTCGCACCGACGCAGGGACGGATGTCGTCCGGGCGCCCCTGCTCGGCCTTGACGGGCCACAGCGGGTCGGCGATGAGCTGACGGGCCATACCGACGAACTGCGCCTTGCCGCTCGCGAGGATGTCCTCGGCCATCTCCGGGGTGGTGATCCGGCCGACGGCCACGACCGGCAGCGAGACCGCGCGGGTGATGTTGGCGGTGTCGGCGACCTCGTAGCCGGCCGACCGGGCCGCCGAGGTGCCGTAGATCTGCATCCGGTCCAGGTAGGTGCCCTGCGTGGTGGAGATGTAGTCCAGGGCGCCCCAGCTCTCGATCTCCGTCGCGATGCGCACCCAGTCGGCGTTGTCGAGGCCGTTCTGCCCGGGGCCGTCGCTGCTGTTGAGCCGGATCCCGAGCACCCGGTCGGCCGGGACGACCTGGCGTACCTCCTCGACGATGCGACGGACGATGCGGATCCGCCCGTCGAACGAGCCGCCGTACTCGTCGGTGCGGTGGTTGGTGGCCGGGGACAGGAACTGGCCGAGCAGGTAGCCGTGCGCCAGCCCGTGGACCTCGACGCCGTCGACACCGCCCTCCATCGCGTGCCGCGCCGCCAGGACGTAGTGCGCGACCAGCTCGTCGATCTCCCGCCGGGTCACCTCGTGCGGGATCTCCCGGTACACCGTGTCGGGCACCGGGCTCGGCGCCCAGGTGGGCAGACGGCTGATGATGCCGTCGGTCTGCCGGCCGCGGTGCCACAGCTGGGCCATCAGCAGCGTGCCGTGAGGCTGGACGGCGGCCGCGACCTTGCGGTAGCTGTCCACCACCGCGGCCTCGTAGGCCAGGATCACGCCGCGCCGGGGCCGGGTGGTCGGGTGGACCGCCATCGCCTCCATGGTGATCACGGCCACGCCGCCGCGGGCCCGCTCGGCGTAGTAGTCCGCGCTGGCGTCGGCGAAGGTGCCGTCGGTGGAGAACTCGGTGGCGTGCGCGGCGAGCCAGATGCGGTTGCGGGCCGTGCGCGGCCCCAGCGCGATCGGGGAGAACGTCACCGGGTACGCGCTCGAGGAAGATGCCGTCGGGTGGTCGTGGGGCATTCGTGCCTCCTGGCCCTCAGCAGCGGTGGCTTTCAACAGCGGGGGTCAGTGGTGGGCCAGGAGCTGCCCGAAGCCCTCCGCCTGGTCGTCGATGCCGTTGCTGCGCAGCGCATACCAGTAGGTCGCCGTGTTGACCGAGATCACCGGGAGATCCAGCCACTGTTCGGCCTCCGCGGCGATCCGGCCCATGCACATGTTCGCGCCGAACTGGACGATCGCCCGTGGCCGGTCGGCGGCGAGCCGCTTCAGTTCACGCCGCAGGGTCTCCCCCGAGGTGTGCGCGATCTGCACCGCCGTCGGAGAACGCAGGTGGACTGCGGTGTGCAGCTCGTAGCCACGGCTTTCCACGAAGGAACGCAGATGCGGCTCGGAGGACGGCTGATAGGGGGTGATCAGACTGATGGGCCCCTCGTCGACGCCGACCGCCCGCAGCGCGCTCGGGATCGCGTCTCCCGCGTGGATGAGCTGAAGATCCTCACCGAACTTGGCCCGCAGCCGATCCCGGATCGCCTCACCGGCCTTCGGGTCGCCGTAGACCGCTTCGATGGAGACTCCGAGCACCACGCACGCCGGGTCACAGGTCAGAACGGAGCCCACGGCGTCATCGACATTGCGGTCGATGTCCCGCACGAGCCCGTCGAAGTCCTCATCGTTGTTGACGACCCAGTCGGGGATATGGATACGCGCGATATGGTTGGTCACTCCGCGCGGCCGCATGTCGTCATACTCGGGCTGCACGACGGTGTTCACCGAGGGCGTGACCACGCCCAGTTTCAGTCTCCAGCCTAACGCGTCCGTCATCACAAGCTCCGTTCTGTCGGGTCCCGGCGAGTGGCGCGCGGCCACCGGCGCGGCCCGCCCTTAGTCCGGCGGGTGTGCTTCACGGGTTCTGCCCACTCGTCCCTGGCGCATCGCGACGCGCGCCCGAGCCGCCCGGAGACGCCGGGAGGCACCGAGGCGCACCCGAGGACGCCGGGCCGACGGCGCCGGACGTCCTTATTGCATACACTTTGACCGGAAGCACTGCAAGAGCCTTGCAACGAAACGGTCATCCGACCTATATTGCATACACTCTTCCTCCTGAGGCGGTGTTCGGATGGCCAACGCGGGCCCTCGACGGACAGGACCGCGGCGCCCTGGAGCGCGGCATCCCGGCCGCCGCCGCGCAGCCGGGGCCAACGAGACAGGCCGGGCCAACGAGGCTGGCGAGCCGAAGCCGGGCTGTCGACGGATGACGCAACGCCGCGCTCCGCACCGCGGGGCGGAGCTGACCGGCGAGGCGACCACCGGGGCCAGGCCTGACCAGCCGAGGTCGCCACGTACCAGAGGTCGCCACGTACCAAATGATCAACGAGCGCGGTGGGCGTCCAGGCCGCCCCGCCCGCATCGCGAACCAGGCAGGTTGACGGCATCCGTGGCGGATTCGCGATTATTGCCGAAAGGACGAATATGC
>NZ_CASGGV010000048.1:0-10804 GCF_949319125.1 Frankia sp. Hr75.2
GCAGCGACCATACGGGCGCCGTAGGCCGTTCGCCCATGTCGCATCGGCCGCCGCCGCCGGGACGTCCGACTCTGAGCGGCCACCCCGCCGCGGCGCCCGGCGGCGGGCGGGCGGCGAGCCGACCGGGCTTGACGGGTGTCGAGGGGTGCTGGCGGGCCCGCGCCCGGCGCCGCGGGCGGGCCCCGGCAGCGGTCTCCGGTGGCGGGCGCGGACGTGACGGATCTGGCGTCCACGGCCCCCCGCACGCCGGCACGATGGTCCCGTCGGGCACCCTGCGGTCGGCCCGCCGCCGACTACCGTGGAGACGGGCCGTGCCGGGCACGGTGCACCCGCAACACGCCACCGCACGGCGAGGGGAGTTCGCGATCATGGAGTCGGTGACGGCGGGAGTCGGTCGCGAGGTGGCAGTCGAGGTCGTGACGACGGCTTCGCTCGCACCGTCCATTCACAACACCCAGCCGTGGCGGTGGCGTCTCGCCGACGGCCGGCTGACGCTGCGGCCGGACGTCGAGCGGCGCCTCGCCGTCCTCGACCCGGACGGGCGGCAGCTCCTGGTGAGCTGCGGCGCGGCGCTGCTGCACGCCCGGCTGGCGTTCCGGGTGCTCGGCTTCGAGCCGGTGGTGGAGCTGCTGCCGGAGGCGACCGGTTCCGGCGGGCTGGAGCCGGTGCTGTCCGGTGACCTGGTCCTCGCGTCGATGGGGATCGGCGGGCGGGCGGCGCCGACGGATTCCGACCGGCTGCTGTTCTCGGCCGCCGGGGCCCGGCACACCGACCGCCGGCCGTTCGAGGCACGCCCGCTCGCCGGCGACCTGGTCGACCGGATGCGCCGCGCCGCCGAGTCCGAGGGCGCCTGGCTGATGCCGCTGTCGCACTCCGACCAGCGGCTGGACGCGGCGGTGGTCGCGGCCCGGGCGGACTGGGCGGAGCAGGCCGACCCCGCCTACCGGGCCGAGCTGGCGTCGTGGCGGCGCGGACAGGGCCCGACCGCCGACGGGGTGCCGACCGGCGTGGCCTCGACCCATCACCCCGAGCGGGCCAGCGACTTCCCGCTGCGCGACTTCGACACCCGCGGCGCGCCAGGCATCGCGGCGCCGCGTTCCGAGGACGCCGACGGCGACGCGGACGCGGACACGGGTCTCGCCCCGACCGTCGAACAGCGCTCGGAGGAGCTGCCGTCGGTGGAGCGCCCCGCCGTCGTCGTGGTCGGCACGGACGCCGATCAGGCTGAGGACAGGCTGCGCGCCGGGCAGGCGCTGGCGCGGGTCCTGCTCACCGTGACCGCGGCTGGCGCGGCCGCGTCGCCGATGGGCCAGCCCATCGACAGCGACGGGTACCGTTCGGTGATCGAGCGGATGCTGAGCATCGCCGGGCACGTGCAGATGATCCTTCGGGTCGGCTATCCCCGCCGGGACGCGGTGGCCTCCGCGCTGACCCCGCGGCGCCCGATCGGCGAGATCCTGACCTTCGGCTAGCTCCTGGGCGGCGGGTCGGGGGCCCGCCGCCGAAGCCACCGGCAGCCGGCCCGTCAACCGCGGTCGAGGGCCGCGAGACCCAGGTCGAGGTCCAGGTCGAGGTCGAGGACGGTGCTCTCCGCGGAGGCGGGCACCCGCTCGTAGGTCCGCCGGACGAAGTCGGCGACCCGGGACGCCGGCAGTTCGACGGTGACCGGCCCCCCGGGGCTCGGAAGATCGACGATCAGCAGGCGCCGGCGCTCGCGCAGCACCGGCGCGATCCGGATGGTGCCCTCCCCCACGGGCCGCTCGTCGCCCTCGGCGAGGAGCTCCCGCGCGAAGGTCCACGCGAGGACCCGCTGGTCCGGAACCCGCGTGCGCAGGGTGATCGCGACCGGGTCGAGCGGGTCGAAGCGGACGGTGACAAGCACCGGAACCCGCTTACCCGCCTCGGCGCCGGTCAGGTAGGTGGCGTTGACGTCCATGGTCACGGCGTTGGACACAATCGGACGGCCCCTCATGAGATCCTCCCCACCCTCGGTGTTGTACCTCACGGTGTCACCCGAGACGGGGCGATTTCACCCTGCCTTGGTCCGCAGGAGCGGGGGACGAAGGACCGTCCGCGGCCGCCGCGGGCCGCGCCGCACCCCGGCGCGGCCCGCACGGCGCGGTCAGGACTTCTCGATCACTCCGCAGGCGATCCGGTCGCCGGCGTCGCCGGTCGCGTTGGTCCGCTCGTCCGGGCCCGGCGTCGGGGCGCCCTGCGCGGTGTAGCGGTCGGGGATGTGGGCGAAGTTGTCGGGCTGGGCGTGCACGATCACCGCGGCGCCCTGGCTGCGCAGGTCGTCGAGCTGGAAGCGGTCCGTCTGCGCCTGCAGTTCCCCCGTGCCGTCCTTGTCGACCAGCAGTGGCGGCAGGTCGCCGGCGTGGTCGCCGTGCGTGGTCGCCCCGGGGTTGAAGTGACCGCCGGCGGTGCTGAACGGGCCGTCGGCGGCCTTCGGGTCGCACACCGGCTTCTGGTGGATGTGGAACCCGTGGTAGCCGCCGGCGGGCAGGCCGTGCAGGCTGCCCTCGACCCGCACCGCCCCGTCGACGGGGGTGAGGGTGACGGTGCCGACCTCGGCTCCGGTGGCGTCGTGCAGCACGACGTCGAGGCTGCCGGCGGCGCCGGTGGCGGGCGCCGACGTGGCATCGCCGGACACCTCCGGCGCGGACGCGGCGGCGGGGCCGTCGTCGGAGCCGCACCCGGCCGCCAGGGCCAGGCAGGCGGCGGCCGCCGCGGCGGTGAGGACGGTACGGGACAGGGGACGTCGCAAGACAGCCTCCAGGACGGCGAACGTGCAGCGGCGGCGGCCCGGGCGCGTGCGCGGCCAGGATCTAGGCCGGACACGGCGCCGGGCCTGGTAGACGGCCCAACCCTACGAAGCGTTCGGGCTCTCGGTCGCCTCCCGGCCACCGAGTGTCGCCATGGCGATAGGCCCGGGGCGGCTCAGCGCTCGATCGCCGCGGCGAGGCGGTCGAGGCGCGCCGTGAGGCCGTCCGGGGTCGTGCTGTCGACGCTGAGGCGGTTCATCAGCTCCTCGTACCGGTCGACGTCCTCCGGCCGGTCAAGGTCGATCGCGCCGGTCAGGTGCTCGAGGTGGACGACGTCGGGCAGCTCGGGCTCAGCGAAGCGCAGGATGGTGAAGGCCCCGGTGGCGACGTGGCCCCCGTACTCGGCCGGCAGGATCTGGATCACGATGTTCGGCGTGGCGGCCAGCTCCCGCAGGTGTGCGAGCTGTGCCCGCAGCACCTCCGCCGAGCCGATCCGCGGCCGCAGCGCGGCCTCGTCGATCACCGCCCACAGTTTCGGCGGGTCGGGCCGGGTGAGCAGCCGCTGCCGGGTGATCCGCATCTCGACGGTGCGCGCGACGGCCTCGGCGCTCATCGTGCCCGGGTTGCTGGTCTGCGCGACGGCCGCGCGCGCGTAGTCCTCGGTCTGGAGCAGGTCGGGGACGAGGTGCAGATGGTAGCTGCGGATCAGGGTCGCGGCGCTCTCCAGTCCGAGGTAGGCCTCGGACCAGCCGGGCACGACCTCGGCGTAGCGCCGCCACCAGCCGGGCCGGTTGGCCTCCCTGGCCAGGTCGAGGATCGGCGCCCGGTCGGCCTCGGCGACGATGCCGTAGAGCGTGAGCAGGTCGGCGACGTCGCGCACCTTGAAACCGACCCGGCCCAGCTCCATGCGGCTGATCTTCGAGTCGGAGGCCCGGATCTCGTAGCCGGCGTCCTCCCGGCTGATGCCGGTGGCCTCGCGCAGGCTCCGGAGCCGCGCTCCCAGCATGATGCGGTGCGCGATCGGCCCGCCGTTGGGCACGGTGTCCTCCTCGCCGTCGCGGTGGTGCGCTCACCGCGGGTCACCGACATCCGGCATGTCAGTACCGTTCGGATTTTCCCATGGCTTGACGGTCAGCATGCAGCCAGGTACCGCGAGCGTGGATGATGTGCTCATGAGGTCGAGGACCCGACCCGCGGCAGCCCCGGCCGTGGGTCTCGCCCCACCGGGGACGGCGCTGGCGTTCGACGGCGTCGGCATGACGTTCCCGGACGGGACGCGGGTGCTGGAGGACGTCTCGCTGCGCGTCGGGGCCGGCGAGATCGTGGCGCTGATCGGGGCGTCGGGCTCGGGCAAGTCGACGCTGCTGCGCATCGCCGCCGGGCTCGCGGCGCCGACGAGCGGCTCGGTGCTCGCCGGGCCGGGTTCCCCCGGCTACATCTTCCAGGACCCGACGCTGCTGCCCTGGCGGACGGTCGAGGGCAACATCGGGCTGTTCGCCGAGCTCGACGGCGTCCCCCGGGCGCGGCGCGACCGCCTGGTCGCGGACGCGATCACCATGACCGGCCTGCGGGGCTACGAGCGGTACCGGCCGCGGGCGCTGTCGGGCGGGATGCGGATGCGGGTGTCGCTCGCCCGCGCGCTGACGGCCCGCCCGTCGTTGTTCCTGTTCGACGAGCCGTTCGGCGCGCTGGACGAGATCACCCGCGAGCGGCTCGGTGACGAGCTGCTGCGCCTGCACCTGCGGGAGGGGTTCGCCGGGCTGTTCGTGACCCATTCGGTGGTCGAGGCCGCGCTGCTGGCCAGCCGGGTAGCCGTGCTGTCCGCCCGCTCGGGGCGGCTGCTCGCCGAGATCGAGATCCCGTTCGGCTACCCGCGCGAGTCGGCGCTGCGTTACGACGCCGCTTTCGGACGGGTCGCACGCGAGGTGTCGGAGGCGCTCAAGGACTCGTTCGCCGGGCCCGGACTCGCCGGCCCTGGAGAATCCGGGCCTGGCGCCGCGGGCGACGCCACCGGCCCAGCGTAGATCAGCCGGTGCGCGGCGGCGGACGCGCGGCGGCGGACGGGGCCGGCCGGGCCGGCGTCGCGCAGCGCCACCGTCGCCGCCATGGCGCCCGGCCCGCCGTGTGCACCGCCGCCGGGATGTGCTGACATCGACGCCAGATAGAGCCCGGGGATCGGGGTCTCCGGGCGGCCCAGGCCGGGCACCGGGCGGAAGATCAGCTGCTGGTGCAGGGCGGCCGTCCCGCCGTTGAGGGCGCCGCCGCGCAGCACGGAGTCCTGGTCCTCCAGCCGTCGCGGCGACTGGGTGTCGCGGCTGAGAATCAGCGACCCGAAGCCGGGGGCCGCCGCCTCCAGCTTGCGTTCCACCCGCTCGAGGAGGCGGGCGGTGTCGTCGCCGTCCCAGCGGCCGGTGACACCGGCCCCACCGGCGTCGCCCCGGGGGGACTGCGGGAGGTGGAAGTACGCCCACGCGCTCTGCGTCCCGGCCGGCGAGCGGCCGGGGTCGGCAGTGGTCATCTGGCCGAGGACGAGGAACGGGTCCGCCGGCACGAGCCCGCACGCCAGCTGCGCGGACATCATCGTCAGATCGTCCATGGTGCCGCCGAGGTGGACGGTGCCGGCGTCCGCGATCCGGCGGTCGGACCACGGGATCGGCCCGGCGAGCGCCCAGTTGACCTTGAAGGTCGAGCTGTCCCACTGGAAGCGGGCCAGGTCGGTGAGCAGGCGGGCGGGGAGATGCTCATCGCCGACCAGGCGCCGATAGAGAGAGACCGCGTCCACGTCGGCGAGCACCGCGCGCCGGGCGCGCACGGCCGTCCCGTCGGCGAGCCGCACGCCACGGGCCCGGCCGGCGGTGACGATCACCGCGTCCACCTCGGCTCGGGTGCGCACCACCCCGCCGCGGGAGCGCAGCCGGTCGACGAGGGCGGCGGTCAGCCGGCCCGCTCCGCCACGCGGCACCGGGAAGCCGACATCCTGGCCGAGCATCGCCAGCAGCCAGCCGATCAGCGCCGATCCCGCCGACTCCGGTGCCAGGTCGGTGTGCAGCGCGCTGCCGGCGACCAGCAGTCCGGCGCCCGCGCCGGCGAACTCCTCCGCGGCGAACCGGCGGACGGGCAGCATCGCGAACCGGGCGAAGCGCAGCGCGTCGGCGGCCCCGAGCGCGCGGGCGAGCCGTGCGCCCGCCCGGACCGGCGGGAACGGGGCGGCCAGCAGCGCCTCGAGCAGCGGGTCGCGGACCCGTTCCCACAGTGCGACCTGCGCCCGCCAGGCCGCCGCGTCGGCCGGGGCGTAGGCGGCGAGGGATGCGGCCGTCCCCTCGAGGTCGGTGGACAGCACCGCGCAGCGGCCGTCCGGGGTGGGGTGGGCCAGCACCCGCGGGGCGTGCAGCCAGGTCAGCCCGTGGTCGGTGAGGTCAAGCGCGCGCAGCGCCGGGGACCGCGCGGCGAACGGGTAGAAGGCGCTGAACAGGTCGGTACCGAACCCGGGCGCGGTGACCTCTGCGGAGCGGCAGGCCCCGCCCGGCTCGGCGGCGGCCTCGCACACGACGACGTCCCAGCCGGCGTCGGCGAGCCGGTTCGCCGCGACGAGGCCGTTCACCCCCGCGCCGATGACGACCGCGTCCGCGGTGTCCGCCGCCGCGTGCCGGTCGATGGGACGCCGGCCTGCCGGCATGTCGGTCAGGCTCGGCGGGCCGGCATCTCGAACCCGGAGAGGAGCACCGCGTTGCAGTCCGCCGCGGCCTGCCGCACGGGCTTCGCCCGCTGGTAGTCGTCGGACTCGTACCAGGCACGGGCCTCGTCCGCCGACGGGAACTCGAGGACGACCGTGCGGTTCCCGTGCCACTCCCCCTCGAGCAGCTGGACGTCCTCGTCCACGGCGAGGACCTTGGCACCCGCCGCGGCGACCGAAGGACCTGACAGGCGGCTGTAGGCCGCCATGCCTTCGGGATCCTTGATGGCCTCGGTCAGGATGACGTATCCCTTGGGCATGTGCTCTCCTGGGCGACTGCGGTGCACGGCGTGGGACGGGCCATTTTCTCGCTACTCGCGGCTGGTGCGCGACCGACCGGCCTCGGCCGGCCTCACGGCAGGCCGCCGCGTGCGACGAGTTGCGCGGCGATGACGTTGCGCTGGATCTCGTTGGTGCCCTCGCCGACGATCATCAGCGGGGCGTCCCGGAAGTAGCGCTCGACGTCGAACTCGGTGGAGTACCCGTACCCGCCGTGGACCCGGATGGCGGCCAGCGCCACCTCCATCGCGACCTCCGAGCAGAAGTACTTGGCCATGCCCGCCTCGAGATCGGCGCGCTCGCCCGTGTCGTACCGGCGCGCGGCGTGCAGCAGGAGCTGCCGGGCCGCGGTGAGCTTCGTGCCCATCTCCGCGAGGTGGTTGCCGACGGACTGGTGCCGCCAGATCGGCTGGCCGAACGACTCGCGCTCCTGCGAGTAGCGCAGGGCGTCGTCGAAGGCGGCCCGGCCCACCCCGGTCGCCCGGGCCGCGACCTGGATCCGGCCGATCTCCAGCCCGCGCATCATCTGCCCGAAGCCCCGGCCCTCGGCCCCGCCGAGCAGCGCGTCCCGCGGCACCCGGCAGTCGGTGAACGACAGCTCGCAGCTCTCGACGCCCTTGTAGCCCAGCTTGGGCAGGTCCCGGGAGATCACGAACCCGGGGACCTTCTCCACCAGCAGGATGCTGATGCCCCGGTGGGCGGGCTCGGCCGCGGGATCGGTCTTGCACAGCAGCGCCACCAGGCCGGAGCGGCGCGCGTTGCTGATCCACGTCTTGGTGCCGTTGACCAGGTAGTCCGCGCCGGCGGGCCGGGCGGTCGTCCGCATCGCCTGCAGGTCGGAGCCGCCGCCGGGCTCGGTCAGCGCCATCGTCGCGCGCAGCTCCCCGGTGGCCATCCGCGGCAGGTAACGCCGCTTCTGCTCCTCCGTCCCGAACGCCAGCAGCAGCTTGGCGACCACCGTGTGCCCGCCCATGGCACCAGCCAGGCTCATCCAACCCCGAGCCAGCTCCTCGGTCACCAGGGCGTAGCAGACGGTCGAGACGTCCACCTGGCCGTACGGCTCGGGGATCGCCAGGCCGAAGACCCCGAGCCGCTTCATCTGCTCGATGAGCGCCTCGGGGTAGGCATTGGCGTGCTCGAGCTCGCGCACCACCGGCCGGACCTCGCGGTCGACGAAGTCCCGGACGGTGTCGACGACTGCCCGCTCCTCCGGGTCGAGCTCCCTCATGCGTCGAACGCCGTCATGCGTCGAACGCCGTCACGAGGCGATCCGGCGCTCCAGCGCGATGTCGAGCAGCTCGTCGGTGAGGACGCGCTTGACACGCGGCCGGCCGGCGGACTCTCCCGAGGAGCGCTCGACGGCGTCGATCAGCCGCCAGCCCTCCTCGGTGACGAGGTGCGGCTGGCGGCCGCGCAGCCAGGTGTCGATCTCACCGACCGGGTCGAACGCGGCGCCCCGGTCGTGGCGGCGCAGCGTGCCGTCGGCGACGTCCGCGAGCAGCCGCGCGACGGTCTCGCCGGCGCACTTCTTGTTCGTGCCGATGATCCCGGTCGGGCCGCGCTTGATCCAGCCGGCCACGTACTCGCGCTCGACGCCCTCGACCCGCCCGTTCACGTTCGGAATGACCCCGCGGCGGTCGTCGAACGGCAGCCCCTCGATCGACCGGCCCTTGTAGCCGACGGCGCGCAGCACCAGGCTGGTCGGGACGGTCTCCCGCTCACCGGTGTCGACGGCGCTGACCCAGCCGTCGTCGCCGACCTTCAGCGCGTTGCGGGCGAACACGATCTCCTCGACCCGGCCGTCGCCGCGGATCTCCAGCGGGGTGCGCTGGAAGCGCAGCGCCACCCGGCGCGCGCCCGCGGGCACCGGGTTCTGCGCGTACCCACGCATCACCGCCAGGTTGCGCTTGACCAGACGGGACAGCGCCTCCTCGCCCTCCTGCTCGGCGACCTCGGCCGGGTCGACGTCCACCCCGGACTCGGTGAACTCGGGCAGCTCCCTGAGCTCCGCGGTCGTGAAGGCCGCCTGCGCGGCGCCGCGGCGCCCGACGACCATGACCTCCTTGAGCGCGCAGGCGCGCAGTGCGTCGAGGGCGTGGTCGGCGATGTCGGTGCGGGACAGCCGCTCGTGCGGCGAGCAGAGGATGCGGGCGACGTCGAGGGCGACGTTGCCGGCGCCGATCACGACCCCGCGCTCGCCGCTGAGGTCGAAGGTGAGGTGCGCGTAGTCGGGGTGCCCGTTGTACCAGCCGACGAAGTCGACCGCGGACTCGCTGCCGGGCAGGTCCTCACCGGGAATCCCGAGGCGCCGGTCCGTCTGCGCGCCGACGGCGTACAGGACGGCGTCGTAGCGCGCGGTCAGCTCCTCACGCGTGACGTCCTTGCCGACGTCCACATTGCCGAAGAAGCGGAAGTTCTCGTGCGCGGCGATCGCCGCGTACACGCTGGACACCGCCTTTATCTTCGGATGATCGGGGGCGACTCCGGAACGCACCAGGCCCCACGGCGTGGCCAGCCGCTCGTACATGTCCACCCGGACCGGTACGTCGTGCTGTTCCAGCAGCGAGGCCGCCGCGTAGAAGCCCGACGGACCGGATCCGACCACCGCGACGGTCAACGGCGCGGCCGCAGCTCCCTGGGGCATCGATACACTCCTCCAGCCGAATTCCCGCTGATGTCCGCCCGTCACCTGGGCGTCGACCGCCGACGCGATCGCATCCCTGACCGGTGCGGCTCGGGCGCCGTCGCCCATGCAGGTCGCGACCGCGCCGTACCGACCACCTCAACGCAACGTAGAGAAGCGCGCTTCCGGGCGCAAGAACTGCGATGACGGAATGCGGCCGGCGGCCCGCGGTCCGCCACCCGCCCGCACCATTCCCTCCATCACCGTCACCGCATTTCCGATTGCGACGGATTTGCCCCGCACGGTAGAAGCCGGCCCGGCGCGCAGGCTGCTCAGCCGCGGGCGGCGCCCAGCGCCATCGTGTGCAGCATCACGGCCATCTCGGCCCGGTGCAGATCGGTCGCGCTGTGCGGGGTGGAGTTGATCAGACCGAACAGCGCATGGGTACGCGCCCGCGCGGTCGGCGCGTCGAGCTCGGGCCGCACCTGCCGCAGGACGTCCACCCACTGCTCGACATAGGCCCGCTGCAGCCTGCGGACCTCGCGCTCGGCCGGCTCCGGCAGGCTCCACAGGTCGCGGTCGTGGATGACGATCAGGTCGGGGTTGTCGAGCGCGAACTCGACGTGCCCGCGGACGAGCAGGTCGAGGGTCTCCAGGGCGGAGGCGCCGACCCGGCGGGCCTCGCGGGCCGCGTCGAGCAGGTGCTGGCTGATGCCGACGAGCAGCTCGACGAGCACCGCGTCCTTGCTGGGGAAGTGCCGGTAGATTCCCGGGCCGCGGATGCCGACGGCGGCGCCGATCTGCTCGATGCCCACGCCGCGGAAACCGCGTTCGGCGAACAGCCGGGCGGCCGCCCGCAGCAGTTCGTCGCGCCGGGTTGCCCGGGCCGGGGTGCGCGCCCTGACGCGCGGTTCGGCCGGGCTCGTGACAGCGGACCCACCGGCATCGCTGTTCCGGCCGGATTCACTGCTCTTGCCGGCGCCCCGGCCCGAGTCGGGATGGGCTCCGGAGTTGGCGTTCCGGGCAGCGGCTGGCGGCTGGCGGCTCTTGGCCGGGCCGGAGGCGGGCCGCTCGCCCGGGGCGGACCGGACGATTTCTGCTGGCACCGGAACACTCCTCCCAACTCGCAGGCTACCAGCCCCGCCCGCCCGCGACGCGCACTCGGTCGCGGGCGGGCGGCTGCCGCGACCGGCGGGCGCCACCCGCCGCGCCGGCCTTACCCGCCGCGGGGGCGCGGCGCCGCTCCTACACGCCGCGGAAGCGGTTGATGGCGGTGAGGTGACGAGCCCGGGTCTCCTCGTCACGAACCCCCAGCCCCTCCTCCGGCGCCAGGCACAGCACCCCGACCTTCCCCTGATGGGCGTTGCGGTGCACATCGAGCGCCGCCTGCCCCGTCCGCTCCAG
>NZ_CASGGV010000049.1:0-10681 GCF_949319125.1 Frankia sp. Hr75.2
CAGCGACCCGGTGAAGGTCTCCGACGGCTCCACCCGCACCTTCCTTGAGGACGGCGACACCGTGACCATCCGTGCCACAGCGGCGGGCGCCGACCGTGTCCGCATCGGGTTCGGCGAGGTCACCGGCACCATCGCCCCGGCAGTGTGAGGCATCGCGCATGCGGTGGCCGCGCTGGACGATGCCAGGGAACTGGCCGATCGTCTGCGTCGACCTATGCCCAGCGGGTGGGCAAGGTCGCGAACGACCGGCCTGACCCCGCTGGCACGACCTCGGTGTGCAGGGAGTGGCCAGTGGCCGGGTCCAGGTATGAGCGCAGGACGATCGGCACAGCCCCAGAACCTCCGTAAGGCTCCTCCAGCACCGGGCACCCGTCGGTCCAATGCACTGGAGCGACCGCAAGGACAGCTCCGCTCCGGACCGATACAGCACAGTTCCCGCGCTGGACGATGCCGGGGAACAGCGGCCACTCCTCGCCATCAGGTCGAGTGGCCGGCGGTGGGGAGCTGGCGGGGCTGGCCTGCTCGAGCCGCTGCCGCAGTAGGAACGCTCGGTGCGCTTCGGTGGCGAGGCCATCGGCCTTCCCGTCGGAAGTGAGCACGACGCCGAAGAGCTCGCGTACGTCCGCTGCGCTGGTCCGACCTGCAGAGTGGTCGGCGGCCACGGCAGCGGCCTCGCGGTCGAGCGGGTCGCCGTACCCGCCACCACTGGCCGCCGACAGCTCAAAGCGGTCCCCTTCACGCAGGTCGATGCCGGCGTCATGCATCCCAAGCTGCTCGACGGAGCCGTCGGCCCGCAGGACGCGGAACGACATGAGCGCCCCGGGCCGGCCGCCGGCCATCCCGGCGCACGGGAACCAGCCCCGGGTGCCGGTCATGTTGCCTTCCCACAGCGGGACGCCGTGCGGCTCCAGCACGGTGCGACAGCCGGCACCGGAGCGGTACCGGCCTTCGCCGGCCGACCGGAGACCAACTCCCCGCGACCGGTACAGCACGCTGTAGACCGACTCGGTCACCTCTACGTCGGCCATCTGCAGGCCGCTGCGGCGGCCGGCGAGGTCGCGGGTCATGTCCATCCCGTCCCGGTCGATCCCGGCGGGGCTGCCACCGGCCACGCCGTCGAGCAGCGTGAGCAGTGTGCGGTTGCCGGTCTCGTTGACGAACGACCACCGGGTGGTGCCCTGAGCGTCATAGGGAGGAGCGGTGCGCGGCGTCACGGCGCCCGGCGACGCAGCCACAGCGAGCTGGATGCACTGCAAGGCAGCCGAGTTGACGGCGATGGTGCAGTCCATGTGGGCGGCACCGATGGGTGCAGGTGACCGGGAGTCCAGGATCGTGCCCGGCGTGGTGAGAAGCTCGATGGCCTCGTACACGGACTGGGTCAGCGGAAGATCCGGAGCGATCACCCCGAGCAGACCCGGGACAAGGGTTGCCTTCACGATGTAGGGCTTCGAGTTGACGAAGTGCGGGATCTGCGGAGGCGCTCCGGTCAGGTCGAATGTGAGCTCGCCGGCACCAACGTGCAACGTGCATGGGAAGTGATGAAGCTCCTGACCGACCTCGGCGAAGGCCGTCGTCCGGTACGACCCCGGCTCGAGCACCGACAGGCGGCGGCGGAACTCGGCGCCAGTGATCGTGTCGAGCTGACCTGACCATGCTCGGAACGATCCGAGGCCGACCTCGACGGCGAGGCCGCGCACCTTCTCCCCGGCGACGTGCGAGCCGATGACGAGACTGCGCAGGTCCATCTCGATGACGTCGAAGGACCGGAGGTTGGTGCGCAACACCTCCCACATGTCCTCGCACTCCACCCCGGCGCGGAACAGCCGGACCGACGGGAAGCGCAGGGCCTCCTGGTAGCACTCGGTGGCCTGCGTGGCCGACGAGCCGGGCACCATACCGCCCATGTCGAGCATGTGGGCCGATATGGCCACCCAGGCGATGAGCTCGCCGTCGAGGAACACAGGCCGCTGGACCACCACGTCCTGGGGATGGAACCCGCCGTCCGTGTGCGGGTCATTGGCGATGAACACGTCGCCCTCGACGATCGAGCCGCGGTGCCGGGCCAGCGAGCCTTCCACCGCGTGCATCGCCACGCCGAACTGGCCCGGGACGGCGGCCGCTCCACCCAGGAACCTGCCATCCCCGTGCAGCAGGGTGACGGCGTAATCCTTGGTCTCGGTGACGATGGGGCTGATGGCCGTGTTCTCGATGGCCGCTCCCGCCTCCACGCTGATGGCTTCGAGCCGGGTGCGGAAGATCTCGACCATGATCGGGTCGAGGTCGGTGGGAGCATCTGCGGTGATGGTCATGGCACCTCGATCTCCAGCGTCCCGTCGGGAAGCGACTCGACCGTCGCACCCTCAGGGATCCACACGGTCGTGTCGTGACGGTCGATAAGCAGCGGCCCCGACGTGCGGCCGGGCGGCAGCGGGGCGAGCGAGTCGTCATAGGACGTCACCAGCGACGGCGACCCGGTGCGCTCCACCCGGACGGACCGCTCGGCCACACCGACGGCACCCGATGTCCCCGCGGTCACGCGCGACGGCAGGAGGCCCTCGCCGAGCACACGGCTCGAGCCGACGGCCCGCAGGGCAACCAGCTCCACCACCGCGCTGCGGACTATGGAACCCTGGCCGTAGCGGTGCGCGTACTCCTCCTCGAAGCGGGCCGCGAACGAGACCTCGTCGCCTTCGTCGCAGGTGACGGTCAGGTCCGAGCGCTGGCCGGCGTATCGGATGTCCGCTTCCAGCACCACGTCCCAGCTCCCGGCCGGTACGCCATCCGCGAGCAGGTCCTGCTCGACCCGGTCCCGCAGCTCATCGCCGACTTTCGCCAGAAGGCCCTCTGGGAGAGGGAACTCCACCAGCACGGGTACCTGCCGCTCGCGTCGCACCTCAGAAGCCGCCGCGCCCAGCGCGGAGAGCACTGACGCCTGACGGGGGACCAGCACCCGTCGAGCACCGATCGACGCCGCGATCTCGACGGTGAACAGCGAGGCGCAGCCGCCGTAGCTCACGAGCGAGAACGTGGACGGGTCGAGGCCCCGCGCAGCGAGCCGGCCGCGGGCCGCCTTGGACATCTCGGCCAGCGCCAACCCCCGGATGCCCCAGGCCACCTCGTGGCCGTCGATGCCGAGGAGCTCGCCCAGGCGGGTGCAGGCGGCGAGCGCGGCATCGGCGTCGAGGCGCATGCGGCCCCCGAGGAACCGCTCCGGGTCGATGTAGCCGAGGACCACCAACGCGTCCGTGACCGTGGCTTCCGTGCCGCCGCGCCTGTAGCAAGCCGGCCCCGGCTGCGACCCCGCCGACCTCGGCCCAAGGCGCAGGAGCCCCCGGCGGTCGGCCCACGCGATCGAACCACCACCGGCCCCGATGGACTCGACATCGATCCGGGGCAGCGCCATGAAGACACCCATGAGGAAGCCCCGCCGCACCCGGTACGGCACACCGCCAGAGATGTCCGAGATGTCGAACGACGTGCCCCCCATGTCACAAGCCAGGACGTTCTCGAGGTCGCGCTGGTTGGCGAGGATGGCGGCCGCGGCCACCCCGGCCGCCGGGCCCGACTCCGCCAGCCAGACGGGACGGGCCCGGGCCTCGTCGATGGAGATGGCCCCGCCGTTGGAGTGCACGAGCAGCACCGGCACTTGGAGGCCAAGGGCGCGGATCCGCTCCCCCAGGCTGGCCACGCCGTCGAAGGCCCGGCCCACGTATGCGTTGAGCACGGCGAGGTTGGTGCGCTCGTACTCGCGGATCGTGGGCGACAACTCGGCGCCGCTCGTGATCGGGACCGCGGGCAGTTCCTGGCGGACGGCCTCGACCACCGCCGCCTCGTGTGCCGGCTTCACCACCGACCACAGCAGCGAGACGGCCAGCGCCTCGGCACCCTGCTCCTCCACCAGGTGACGGGCGGCGGCCACCGCCGCGTTGACGTCGAGCGGCTGGAGCACCGTCCCAGCCCGGTCGACCCGCTCCTCGAGCCCCACGATCCGCTCACGCTCCACGAGCGGCGTCGGCGGGACCAGCCAACCGTCGGGCCCGACGTCGCGGCTCCGAGGAAGGGCGAACATGTCCTCGAAGCCCTTGGTGGTCAACAGGCCGACCCGGAGGCCCACCCTCGACGCGATCACGTTGGTGATCGCCGTGGTGCCGAGGCCGAAGTGCGACACCGACGCCAGCAACGGCTCCAGCGGCTCACCGCACTCCTCGGCGAGCAGGCGACAGGCCTCGATGATCCCCTCGGCGATGTCGTCATGCCGCGATGGTGTCTTCACCGACCAGGATCGCGCCCCCTCCACGAGCACCCCGTCGGTGAAGGTCCCGCCCACGTCGATCCCGATCCTGCGCAGCGGTCGCCCTTGATTCATCCATCCCACCTCGCTTGTCGCTCCTCGGCCCGGACGAGACGGCGTGATCAGGCCGCAGGTCGATTGACCGGGCGCCCCCCTGCACCAGGAGGACCCTGACCGACGAGAACAACAGGAGGAGTAGCAGAACCATTGCTACTCCTCCTGTTCGCCGTCGAAACCTTCCCCATGACTCAGAGGGCTACCACGACACGCCCCGAGCAACTGCACAGCAGGCCGGCGTACGACCCACCTCCACGATGCCGAGAAGCAACGCCGCGCTCACGGCCGACCGGCGTCGAGCCCTCGTCCCGAGGCGAAGAGCGGAGCTCAGGCCCCCTTGTCGGCCTCCCTGAGCTCCTGGTACTGCCCGATGGTTTGCGCGACGTGCTCGCGCAAACCATAGGACTGGACCGAGATGTCATGCCCCTCGGCCTCCTTGCGGAGCGCCCCGACCGTGCAGTTCTCCCGGGGCCGGACCGAGTACGGGTCGAAGGAGAACACCCGCATGGCGTTCTCATGGGTGATCTTGTCGATCACCTCGTCACTCAACCTCCGCACCGAGTCGGCCACCGCCTCTGGTGACTCCGGCCACGTGGTGTCGGAGTGCGGGTAGTCGCACTCCCAGGTGACCATGTCCGCGTTCATGTGGTGGAGGTTTTCGATGCCGAAGTCATCCACGATGAAGCAGGTCACAACGTGCTCGAGGAAGATCTCGCTTGGCAGCCGGCCACCCAGCTCCGGGCGCGTCCACGCCCGGTGCCGCTTGTACACGTAGTCGACTTTCTCCAAGAAGTACGGGATCCAGCCGATGCCGCCCTCGGACAGGGCGATCTTCAGGTTGCGGAACTTCTGGAAGATCGGCGACCACACCAGATCCGCGGCCGTCGGGAAGGTCTTGTTCGCGTTGCAGCTGATCTCGACGCTCATCGGGGCATCGGGCGAAGTCACGATGCCGACGGTGCCCGAGCCGATGTGCACGCACACAACCGTCTCGGTGTCCTCACATGCCGCCCAGAACGGGTCCCAGTGATCGCTGTGCAACGACGGCAAGCCAAGGGCGTACGGGTTCAGCGAGAAGCTCACCGCATGCGAGCCCATGGCCGCCGTGCGCCGGACCTCCTCCGCCATCAGCTGTGGGTCCCAGATCGGCGGGATCGCGCACGGGATGAACCGGTCGGGGTACTCGCCGCACCAACCCTCGACGTGCCAGTCGTTGTACGCCTTCACCACCGCCAGCGTCAGCTCAGGATCCTGGTTCACGCGGCTGGCGAAGAACTGCCCGCAGAACCGGGCCATCGACGGGAAGTTCAGCGACGCCAACACACCGTTGGCGTTCATGTCCTTCACCCGCTCATGCACGTCATAACAACCGCGCCGCATTTCCTCCAACCGCTGCGGCTCGAGGCCGTACTCCTCCGGCGGGCGGCCAGCCACCGCGTTCAGTCCCGAACTGCGGGCCTCACCCTCACCGAACACCCACTTGTCCCCGCCACCGTCGTCCGGCACGAGCCGCGGCGCCCGGTCGGCGTACTTGGCCGGCAGGCGGCCCTCGAACATGTCCGGCGGCTCGATGACGTGGTCATCCACGCTCACCAAGATCAGTTCGTCCTTCTTCACCTTGCCTCCCCTCGGCGCCAACGTGCTTGCCCGACGCCGCCAATAGAGTACGAGCAGGTATCAGATTCCGAAAAATAGCAGAACTATTGCTATAGTCCAAGACTCGCACGGCTCGCTCCTCAGCGACGTCCGGAGCGCAGGATCTGTCCCGGGCCGGCCGCGAGCTCGCCCACGAGCGACTTCCCATCGCGTGTGATGGCCGTTCCGTTCACCAAGATGTGCTCGATTCCGCCAGGCGCATCAGCGAGGATGCGCTCTCCGTTGGCCGGGAAGTCGCGAACCCGTCTGACCGGGCCGGGCGCGATGGTCGCCGGGTCGAACACGACGACATCCGCGTGGAAGCCCGGCCGGAGGTAGCCGCGCCCTGGGATGGCCAGCAGGTCAGCGACCTCTCCGGAAAGCTTGCGGACGGCGTGCTCCAAGGAGAGGGCCTGCCGGTCACGCACCCAGCCGCCGAGGAGATCGGTCGGCATGACCGCGTCACAGAGCTGGTCGGGGTGCGCTCCCGCGTCGGACAGCCCGAGGACCGCCCCTTCGAGGTGGAGGAGCCGCCGGACCTCGCCCTCGTCCCTGTTGGAGAGCTCCAGCTGGAACCTGGTCCGCAGCTGCTCCTCGAGCGAGATGTCCAGCACGAAGTCGAGCGGGTCGACCGCGAGCCGACCGGCGGCCTCGAGAACAGTGGCACCAACCAGCTCGGGACGGCTGACCGACTCCACCAGCGACCACCGGTCCCAGGTGGCGTACGCCTTGATGGCGATCTCGGCCCGGACGCGCTCGCGCCAGACCGGGTCGGCGTAGGCCGCCATCCGCTCCTCGAACGTCGAGCGGTCGAGCTCGACCATCGCGGGACACCGGAGCGCGAACCCGTTGCTCAGGTTCGCCTGGGACACCATCTTCCGGCACGAGACTTGGGGGTGGACGTCAGCGCCGACCTTCAGCCCCGCCTCGTGGATCGCCACCCGCTCGCGGTGCTGCCCTCCGTCGCTGGCCAGAAGAGCGGTCCAGGTGAAGGGGCGGCCGATCTCGGGCTGGAGCTCGTAGAGCGACGCGAGGTCGAGCTCACCCCCCGGCACGAACGCGGCCAGGCCGTGGCCGGCCTCGGCTAGGCATCGAAGGAGCGCGACCACCTCGTCGCGACCGGCGTGACAGCTGGGAGTGTTGCGCCCCCCGGGCGACGTCGTCGTGGCGATACCGATCGCTCCTGCGTCCAGCGCCGACCGAGCCAGCGCCACCATCTGCTCGACCTGCTCGGGTGTTGACCCGCTCGCGTAGGCGTCCTGACCCATGACCGCGATGCGCAGCGCGGAATGGCCGACGTAGCCCGCCCAGTTCAGGTACGGACGCGCTCGGTCGACGCAGTCGAGGTACTCGCCGAAGGTCTCGAAGCCCCAGGTGATGCCGGCGCGCAGGGTCTCCGATGACATGTCCTCGAGGTCGTGCAGCAAGCTGACCAGCAGCTCGTGGCGCTCAGGGAGCGTGGGCGCCACCGAGTACCCGCAGTTCCCGCCGACAACCGTCGTGACCCCGTGCCAGCACGAGGACGACAGCGCCGGGTCCCAGAACACCTGGGCGTCGTAGTGGGTGTGGAAGTCGATGAAACCGGGGCTGACCACGAGGCCCGAGGCGTCGATCGTCTCATCGACATCGGCCGCGCGCACAACGTCGGCCCCCACCCCGGCGATGACCCCGTCCTCGATGAGCACGTCCGCCGGAACCGCAGGCCGTCCCGAACCGTCAACGACCGAACCACCACGGATCGCCAGCATCATCACCCCTCCTTACGCGCACACAGGGCTACACCGCCCCACACTAGGCACCGTCCCTCGCGATAGCAAGACTATTGCGATCCGATCTGACGGCATGTCATGGCGGCGACCCCGGAGCCCGGAGCCCGGCGGGCGGGCCCGTAGCGGCTATCGCTCCTGCGCCCGCCTGTCGCTCCTCAGGAGCGGGTGCGGATCGTCCGGCCGGGGTCTCGCCTACGCCAAGCGGCACCCACCCATCAGCAGGTTGACCGACCTGTCCGACCAGCACACACAATTACATCAACAGTTTTGCTACTATCGAGCTCCGCCGGCAGAGGGTGGAGGGGACGATCGTGAGCTGGGACTACGTCGTTGTCGGTGGCGGTTCCGCCGGCTGTGTGCTGGCCAATCGCCTCAGCGCGGACCGCCGCACCCGGGTGCTGCTGCTCGAGGCGGGGGGCTCGGACCGCCATCCGTTCATCCACGTCCCAGGGCTGGTGCAGAAGGCCTGCCGGATCTCGGGAATCGTCTGGGACTACCGCGCCGCGCCCGATGAGTCCCGCAACGGCGCCGGCGGGCTCTGGATGGCCGGTCGGGTCATCGGCGGGGGCAGCTCGATCAACGGTGTCATGTGGGTACGCGGCCATGCCGGCGACTTCGACGATTGGGCCGCACAGGGTTGCGACGGTTGGGACTGGCAGGGCGTCGAGCCCTACTTCCGACGAGCCGAGCGCTACATCGGCGGCACCCCAACTCGCGGCGTGAAGGGCCCGATCCAGGTCCGCAAGGTCCGGGCCCCGCACGTCATCACCGACGCCTTCGTCGCCGCCGCCGACGCATCCGGCCACCCCTACACCGACGATTACAACGGCGAGCGCCAGGAAGGCGTCGGCGTCGGCCAGGCCAACGTGCGCCGTGGCTTCCGCCACTCCGCGTCCCGAGCTCACCTCCGCGGGGCGTGGCGGCGCCGGAACCTGAAGGTCGTTACCGGCGCCTTCGTCGAGCGGGTCCTGCTCGAAGGTGACCGGGCCGTCGGCGTCGAGTACCGCTGGAAGGGCCGCCTGCTCACCGCCCGCGCTAGCAAGGAGGTGGTACTGAGCGCCGGGGCAATCGCCTCGCCGAAGCTCCTCATGCTCTCAGGCGTGGGGCCGGCCGACCACCTCCGCAGCCACGGTATCAACGTCGTTGCGGACGTCCCCGGCGTCGGTCGCAACCTCCAGGAGCACCCTGTTGTGTCGATGCTGTGGAACATCGACGTCCCCACGTTCGGCATGGACTTCACACTGAGGGGCATCGTCAAGCACGGGTTTTCGTTCCTCCGCGGCCGGGGACCGGCCGCCGCCGGCATCTTCCACGCCATCATGTTCAGCAAGTTGAACGCCGACAGCTCCCGCACCGAGGTCGAGGCCGGCTTCACCCCGATCGCCCTGGTCGGCGCCAACGCCGGTGACATCAAGGCCGAGACCCTCTCGGGTTCGGGCACCCACGACGTGCGCCAGATGCAGGTGCTCGACCGAGCCACCGTCACCGTCTACCTCAGCCTGCTCCACCCCCGCTCCCGAGGCTCCGTCCAGCTGCGCTCCGCCAACCCGGCGGACCCGCCACTCATCCAGCACGAGATGTTCGCCGAGGAGGGCGACCTCTGGGATCTCGTCGCCGGCTGCCGCCAGGTCCGCCAGGTCTTCGACACCTCGCCCATGAGCGACCACGTCACGAGCGAGGCTCTTCCAGGCGCGGACGTGACAAGTGACGACGAATGGGAGGCGTTCCTGCGCTCCCAGAACTGCCACGGGGCGATGCACCCAGCCGGGACCTGCCGCATGGGCACTGGTCCCGAGGCAGTCGTCGATCCCCGGCTGCGCGCCGTGGGCGTGCAGGGCCTGCGGGTCGTCGACGCCTCGGTGATGCCCGAGCTCACGAGCGGGAACACCAACGCGCCGACGATCATGATCGCGGAGAAGGCTGCAGCCATGATCCTCGAAGACGCGGACCAATGAGGTCGCGCATCGAGGCTGAGCGGACCGTTGCATGGGTTCCCAACCTGCGCCTTGGTCAAAGCCGGCCGACGCCTCGCATCCAAGGTCTGAGCTTCCGTGGTCAGAACGCCGTCCACGTCACCTTCGACCCCTCATAGCGGGCAGGGCGTTCGGGCAGAAGCCTTCTAGGCTGAAGGCTCGGCCATCTGCTCGATGCAACGCCGCAAGAGATCGATGAGCATGTGCCGTTCGACGACCCGGAGCGGCGCGACAAAGTCCTCCGCCAGAGCCGCTGTCCTCGCGTCACACGCCCGGAACACCCGCTCCCCCTCCTCCGTGAGGGCAGCGCCGACGATGCGCTGACTGTCGCTCCGTGACTGCCGAGCCACAAGACCCTTGCTTTCCAGCGTCGCGAGCGCGACCTGGGCTGCCTGCGGGCTGATGAAGTTCTGCCGTGCCACCTCAGCACGCGAGATCCCCGGGTTCGCGGCAATCTGATAGAGGATGCCGTACTGCGCAGCTGTGATCCCGTGATCGCGGACGAGCTGCTCGATCGGCTGCCGTGTCTGGCGGAACGCCTTGCCGACCAGATCCATCACCTCTGCTGCATCGGTCGGTCGAGACACACTGCTTGTCATGGCGGCGGAAGCTACTCCTCAGACGTATAAAGCCAGTACACGCCTGCCGCACCGCAGCCCGGGGAGGCAACGTCATCGTACATCGCGATGAACCTGGCCTTTGGGGTACGCACCGGCACCCAGTCGGGCGTCGACGTGGCGGCTGATGGGCATCGACGGGCTGGAGTCCGACGTGCCGGCCTCGAAGGAGAACATCGCCGCGTTCGGCCTGCCGGCCGGGCGGGTCGACGCACCGGGGGCCTATCCGAAGGTCCGCGCGGTCACCGTCTGCGAGGGCGGCTCACATGCGACGGTGCTCGCCGCGCTCGGCCCAGTCGGCGGCGCGAAGGCCGCCAGAGAGCAGGCGCTGGCCCGGAC
>NZ_CASGGV010000050.1:0-10630 GCF_949319125.1 Frankia sp. Hr75.2
CCTTCGACGGAAGGCCTATCGATCACCGGCTGAGACAGAAGCCCTGGTCAGATCCTACGGACGAGTTTCGGGCACCCACACGTCACCGAGGTCGAGGCGGGACGGTACCTGCATGGGGATGCCTGTTGCCTCCGGCCGGCGGCGACAAGGTGGCGTCGGGCCGGCTCACAGCACCGGCAGGTTCCACAGCCGCAGCGTGCCGTCGTCGCCGCCGCTTGCCAGCGTGCGTCCGTCGGGGGAGAAAGCCACCGCCTTCACCCACCCGGCATGGCCGCGCAGCGGCGCGGGGTCGGAGCGGACGGAGCTCGGGTTGGTCACGTTCCACACTCGCACGGCCGTGTCGGCGCAGCCGCCGGCGAGCCGCCGTCCGTCAGGGGAGAACGCCAGCGCGGTCACGCCGCGGGGGTTACTTGGTGAGGCTTCGCCGACCAGGCGAGGTCGCAACGGCGGGAGCGCGCCCGACCGGGCCGGGCCGGGGTCGAGGCTGAACAGACGCACCTCGCTGCGTCTGTTCTTCTTCCAGACCCGGCCAGCGCCGGTCGCGACCAGCCGGCAATCTGAGCTGAACGCCACCGACCAGACCGGGCGGTCCGGCCCGGTGGGCGCCGGCTCGTGCGCGAGCGCCCTGCGTGTGGTCAGATCCCACAGGCTGATGGCCGGCCCGTCCGGCGCCGTGCTGCCTGGCAGGTCGGTGGCTGTGAGGAGCCGCCTGTCTGGGGTGAACGCGATCGCGCGCACTCCGGCGAGACAGTCGATTGGTGGGCCTTCCGCCCGCGGCGACCGGGCCGGGTCAACCGCCCACAACCGCACGGTGCCGTCCTCACCCCCGCTGGCGAGTAGGCGCCCGTCTGGTGAGAACGTCAACGTCCAGACGCGGCCTGTGTGCCCGTACAGCGGAGCGCATAGCGATTGCGGTTGCCGGGCGGAGACGTCCCACAGGAAGACTGGCCCGTCCGATCCGGCGCTGGCCAGCACCCCGCCGACCGGTGAGAAGGCAACGGCCTCCACCCGGTCGGCGTGGCCGGAGAGCGGCTCACCGTACGACGAGGGATGCCACGGGGTCGTTACATCCCAAAGTCGCACCCGGTGGTCGGCGCCTCCGCTGGCGAGCAACCGGCCATCCGATGAGAACGCTGCCGCGAGCACCGCGCCGTCGTGTCCGAAGTCCCCGGCGGCGGTCTTCGGGGCACCGCGCGCCGCTGCCGTGTCCGGTCCCGGCGCGGCGTCAGCTGGTTCATGCGTGGCGGTGTGAGGACCCGGCTCGGCGGCGGTTGGCCCGGGCGGCGCGAGGACCGGTGCCGACTCTCGGGCCACGGTGGGCGTGGTCGACGGGGCCGCGCTCGGCGGGAGCACTGTCGGCGGGGCGGTGTCTGGCCTGGCTGGGATACCGGCCCCAGCGGGTGGCTGGTGCTCAGGCCGGGCAGCGGTCGGCGACTCCGGCGGACGGGGGGCGGCCATGGGCGGCACCCGGAGTGCGGGCCGATCGACGGTCCATAGCCGGACGACACCATCGTTGCCGGCGGTCGCCAGCAGCGATCCGTCAGGCGAGAAGGCCACCTGGAACACATACCCGTGGGCGGTGTCGGCCGGCGGCAGCGGCCGTGGACTGGCCAGGTCGGTGAGGTCCCACAACCGGAGCTTCTTGTCGCCCCCGCTGGCGAGCATCAGCCCGTCCGGGGAGAACGCGAGCGTGTGTACGGGACCTTCGGGCCCGGTCAGCGGCCCGCACCGTGGTTGCGGTGAGGTGGGGTCGGTGAGGTCCCACAGCCGGATGCTTCCGCTTCCGCCAGCGGTGGCCAGCACCGTTGCGTCCGGCGAGAAGGCCAGCGCCGCTACCGCCTTGCGGCCGGCTCCGAAGGCCGGCGCAAGCGGGATGACGGTCCTCAGGTCCGCCGCCCCGAACAGCGCGACCGAGCCGTGCCTGGTGGCATAGGCCAGCATGCGGCCGTCGCGCGTCGCCGCGACCGCTGTGACGGCGGTGCCGTGGAGCGAGGCGAGCGGTGCAGGCGTGTCGGCTCGCTCCACGTCCCACCATCCGACCTGGTTGGCGCGGCCGATGGCGAGCCGGCGGCCGGTGGCGCCGAAGGCGAGCGACCTGACCCCTGTCGTGTTCCCGGCGCCTTCGGCGATCTCGCTCGCGAGCCGAGGCCCCTGCTTGCCGGCGAGCTGCCACAGCCGGACGATGCGGTCGTCACCGCCCGTCGCGAGCAGGTGGCCGCGGGGCGCGAACGCGAGGGCGCGGATCGGAAGGGTGTGCCCGGTCAGCGGCTCGCCGCGTGGGACCCCCGTGCGCACGTCCCACAGGTGCACCACCCGGTCGTGGCCGGCACTGGCGAGGATCTCGCCGTCGCTGGAGAACGCCAGTGCGCGTACCGGTTTGACGTGGCGGGGCAGCGCGGCGAGCAGCCGCACGATGGGGCCCGCTTCGGTCATGGGCGACACGCCGGCTCCCGACGGGCAGGTCGGGGCGAACCCGTTGTCGCGCGGGGAGGGGCCGGGCGGTGGACCGTCGGGACGGAGGACTGGCCGCGCCGTTGACAGCGCGGCTTCCGTGACCGGGGCGGGCTCGGGTGGTGCGGCCGGCCGGGCAGTCGCGGGCGCCGGCTGCGGTGCGCGCGACACGCCCCTGCGGAACCAGAAGCGGACCCGAAGGTCGGTACTGGCGCTGGCTAGGACAGCGCCGTTCTCCGGCGAGAACGCCACCTGGGTCACGGGGCCGAGATGGCCCCGCGCGGGCAGCCAGGGCACGGGCACACCCGGGGCGGTGACGTCCCACAGCCGGACGGCGCAGTCCTTGCCGCCGCTCGCCAGGAACGTCCCTTCCTGGTTGAACGCCAGGGTGTTCACCGCGCCTTCGTGGCCGGCGAGCGGCGGGCACTGTTGCTTGGGCGTGACCGGGTCGCGCACGTCCCACAGCGTGACGAACCCATCTACGCTCGCGCTGGCCAGCAGCGTCCCGTCAGGAGAGAACGCCAGCGCCTGCACGCCCTGGTCGTGGGCCGCCAGATCCGAGCCGAGCAGCCCTGGAATGCCCGCGCCGTTGGGGCTGGCGAGGCCGATCCCCCCATGCCTCATGCCGTAGGCGATCAGGGAGCCATCGCCGCTGACTGCCAGCGTGGTCACCTCCTCGGCCGGTCTGAACCCGGCCGAGAGCTGGCACGGGGCGTCGGGGTCGGTCAGGTCCCACCAGTGGAGTCGGGCACCTCCGACGGTCACGAGCCGTCGCGCATCAGTGCAGAACCCGACCGCGAAGACCCTCCCAGCGTGCTCCAGCGGCGCGCCCAGCGGCACCGGTCGGGCAGGGTCGGTCAGCCGCCAGAGCCGGACCGTCCTGTCCTCGCCGCCGGTGGCGAGCAGCCCGCCGCGGTCCGGAGTGAAGGCGATCGCGCGGATGCGCCGCGCGTGCCCGGTCTCGACCTCGCCGACCTGTTCCGGGAATCGGCCGAAGCCGGGTACGGTCCACAGCCGCAGCACCTTGTCGTGCCCCGCAGCGGCGAGCGCGGCGCCGCCGGTCAGGAACGCCACCGCCAAGGTCGGGTGCTTTACCCTGATCGGCGCGCAGTAGGTGCGCAGGTAGGGCGGTGGCGAGGGGGCCGCCGCGTCACTGGCGCCGCTGCGCGCGGGGGCAGGCGCGGGGACGCCGTGGTCGGCCGTGTCAGCGGGGGCGGCGGGGAGCTCCGCGTCGGGCATGACAGTCACCGCGAACCTGGGATCCTCGCCTGCTGCGCCTGCCTGGGGAGCCCCCGGCCCTGGCATCACGGTTGCGGGGTTCGGGCCCGCGGAGGCGGCGGGTTCCGCGGTTGGCGGCGCCAGCTCCGGCCGGTCGGGACCGGCGACGGGCTCTGCGTGGTCGGCGGCGTAACGGACGTCCTCGGAGAGGTGCAGCGCCATGCCGGCACGGCTGAGCCATCGTGGGCCGTAGGCCTGGCGGGCGGCGGTGGCGAGATCGAGGGCGAAGGCGTAGGCGGTGGGCTGGCGGTCGGCAAGGTCCTTGGCCAGGGCACGCAGGATGACGTCGGCGAGCCGGGTCGGCACCCCGGGCGGTGCGGACGGGACCGTGTGCTCCGCGTAGTGGAAATAGGACCAGGGCTGCGGCCAGTCGCCGAACGGCGACTGGCCAGCAAGCAGTTCGTAGAGCACCGTCCCGAGCGCGTACAGGTCGGTGCCCGGCCCCATCCGGCCGTAGCGGAGGGGATCGAGCTGTTCGCGCGGCATGTACTTGGGGGTGCCGACGCCCGCGGTCACGTTGACGGTCATGCCACCGAGGATCTTCGAGATCCCGAAATCGGTGACCTTCACGACGTCTTTGGCGTCGAACAGGATGTTGTCCGGCTTGATGTCGCGGTGCAGCACACCGTGGCTGTGGGCATGCTCGAGCGCCTCGGCGACGCCGAGGCCGACCGCGCATGCCGCCTCCGGGGAGAGCTCCGCCCTGCGGTCCGCCAGCGTTCCGCCCGGCAGCAGCTCGAGGATGATCAGACATACGCCCTCGGCCTCGATCATGTCGTACACGCGCACAATGTGCCCATGGTCGAGGGTGGCGAGAAGCTGGGCTTCCGCGAGGAATCCGGCCGGAGCGCCTGCCCTCGTATCCGAGAGCACCTTGATCGCGACATCGCGGCCCAGGCTGCGCTGTCGGCCCATGAAGACATGGCCGGAAGCGCCGTGGCCGACCTGGTCACCCACCTCGTACTTGTCCCCGAGCGCGGCGGCGACCAGCGCGCGCATGAACGTGCCTGGCATGGGCAGGCCCGGATCAGCGCAGGATCGTGGGCGCGTCGGCGGCAGCCTGTGGCTGGCGGCGCTTCGGTGCGGCGTGCTTCCAGGCGTCAGCGACCTCGTTGGGGAACAGCTGGCCACTGCGGGTAAGGACCACGCCCTCGGTGATCTTCACCTCGTCGCCGAGATGGAAGGCGTAGTCGGCACCAGGATCCAGCAGCGTCCACTCGCCAAATCCGAAGTTGCGCCGCGCCGAACGCATCCAGGCCCCGGGCCGGCTGATGTCACGGACCAGCACCTTCCCGTCGCGGAAGGTCACGACGAGGTGCTCCTTGCTGATCCGGGCGGCGACATCGCGATCGAGCAGGTCGAACAGCGCGATGCCGGCCTCCACGTGGCGGCCGATCACCCTCTCGGATCCCTCCGACAGGGTGTAACGGACGGGTGTCGCGCCCCCGGTGATGAGGACCTTGAGCTGAGTGGCGCGGGGACGCGGGCCGTCGTCGAGAAGGGGTGTGCCGTGCACCGCGCAGACAGCCACGTTCCCGCGGATCCGCGGTGGAAACACGTTGCCCTGCCTCTTGCGGACGTCGTAGAGGGTGCAGCGCGGGTCCTGGCAGCGCCATGCCCGGCCAAGATACCTCAGCAGCGGCCGTCGCCGACGGTCGAGGAGACCCATCGCCTTGTGAACGTCCCGCTCGCCATGCCGAGAGATTTCGTACGCCGGCCGCAAGCCCATGTCCTGAGGAATCAGCCGGACCGCGCTGCCCGCCTCATTCGCCTTGACAGGCTTGAGGAAACGCTCGGTGTCGCCCTGGATCCACGGGTGCAAGTCGCGGTGGCCGACATACAGGTCGCCGCTGATGACCGGGAGGCCGGCAGATGCCAGCTCGAGAATCCGCTCGTCGGCCTCGTCGACCTCCTCTACAAGGCCGTCGGCTACCCAGCGGTCCAGTCTGTCGGCGTCGGACGGGTCGGTGAACTCCGCTCGTCCTCGGCCCGTGCGCAAGCTCCGGTCCGCGACCAGGTACACCCCGACGTCCGGGTCCCCGGTGAGCCGCACCAGTGCGTCAAGAACGAGGACGAGCCGGCGAAGGGTACGCTTCCCCGGCCCGCCGAAGGGGTTAGGGCGAACGATGTTGGACAGGTCGAGGACATACTCGGCGTTGCCCCAGCCAACCAGATGCCGTTCAAGGTCCTTGGCCACAGCGAGCACCTCCTCCCCCATGGAGGCCCGGCAGATGCGGGCCAAACGCGCACCACGCTATCGACATGGACTGTTACGCCGATGACCGGGTCTACTGCCCGCGCGGATCAGCCTGTGGGTGCCCGAAACTCGTCCGTAGGATCTGACCAGGGCTTCTGTCTCAGCCGGTGATCGATAGGCCTTCCGTCGAAGGCGATCGGACACCTGTACCTCTGCCTGTCGTCCAGCCGTGCTCTGCCGGCCATCAGGTGCTGTTGACCGGGACACCACCGTGTGGATGATTCTGGCCATGGCGGTTCGGCTGATCTACCTCGTCTTCTGTCGGCTGGTCGGCTGGCTGGGGTTGGTGGCCCGCAGCTCGGCGACGAAAGACGCCGAGATCCTTGTGCTCCGCCACGAACTCGCAGTGCTACGCCGCCAGGTGCCCCGGCCCCGGTACTGCTGGGCCGATCGCGCCATCCTCGCCGGGCTGGCACGGCTGCTCCCGCGCACCTCATCGCCGACCTTGCTGGTCCGCCCGGAGACGATTCTGCGCTGGCACCGCCACCTGGTCCGCCGCCGCTGGACCCAGCCGCACCGCCCACCCGGCAGGCCCTCCACCCCAACGGAGATCCGCCAGCTGATCCTCCGCCCGACGAACAGCTGGGCCACCCAGCAAGCCCGCAACCTGCCCATTACTCTGGGTGAGTAGGCCGCACGGTTCCGGTTCCTCATCCGTGACCGCGACACGACGTTCACCGCCGTCTTCGACACCGTCTTCACCACCGACAACATCGATATCGTGCGGACACCCGTACGGACCCCGGTCGCGAACGCTTTCGCGGAACGCCGGGTCGGTACCGTCCGCCCCGAATGCCTCGACCACCTCCTCGTCCTCGGCGAACAACACACCACCGCCGTCCTCACCGACTACATCGACCACTACAACCAGCACCGACCCCACCGGTCACTCCAACAACAGGCACCGCTCAGCACCGGCACCAGCCCACCGCCCGAACCCGACACCTCGGCCGTCCAACATGATCGACTCGGCGGGCTCATCCACGAATACCTGCAGACCGCATGACCCGACCCCAGTTTCCGGCACCCACACCGTCGGTCTGGCGAACCAAATCCCAACTGAACGCCAACCCTCCGCCCGGAGCCGACACCTGGCCTACCGCGCGACGTCCCGCCGGCGAGCAGGCTTCGAGGTTGCCGTGCCGTGCTGGCGGGACAGCCGGCACCTCCTGACCAACACACGATCACGGCCCGGTGAGCCTGTCGGATCAGACAGCGGTTCGCATTGCGCGAGCTTTGCACCCGGCAAGAAGCTCAACAAAATGCCAGGTCACACCGATAGTCACAGTGACCAGTGGTCAGAACCGCGCACAATGCGAACCGCCACCCCGCCATCCCCGGCCCCACAATTTCCATCCCCAACCGCGAGAACAGGCCATCTACCAGCGGAAACGCACAGCCACGCCGTCGTGCGTCCGTACACGGCGCATGGGCCCCGACCCCAGAATGACACCGGATCCCCGCAGGATCCGAAGGCGATCTTTCACCACCTCCGTTTCCCTCGTCACCATTCGCGGGCCGTTGCTACCACTTCGTGAGCGACTGCAGCAGTACAGCGGTCGCGCCTGTCAGCGCGACCGAGACCCCCCGCCAATCGTGGCCACCAGCCCCGTGACGCCGTCCCCCGGAGGACGGCCGACCCCGTCGAGGACGGGCTACGGCTTGCGGCCGACCCCGCCGAAGATGTGGAGCGGCTGCGGCTCCGACCCGGGCGCGGGCCGCCAGAGGGGCGTCGAGACCACGCCTGGCTCGACGAGGTCGAGGCCGTCGAAGAAGGACGCGACCTGCTCCGGGGTACGCAGATTGTAGGGGTGCCCACCCGCCTGGGTGATCTCGATTGCCTTGTCCACGGCCTCGCCGTGCGTGCCATCGTTGAGCGCGAGATAGCTTCCCGACTGCACCCCGTCGAGTAGCCGTTTCACGATCGCTCTCGCCTCGTCGGTGTCGGCGACATTCCCCATGAGGCCGAACATCACCAGAGCGACCGGCCTGGTGAAGTCCAGGAGCTCGGCCGCCCCCGCGAGAATCCTGTCGGGGTCGCGCACGTCGGCCTCGATGTAGGCGGTGGCGCCGCCGGGTGCGCTGGTCAGCAGCGCGCGGGCATGCACCAGCACCAGAGGATCGTTGTCGACGTACGCGATGCGGGAGTCCGGGGCGATCCGCTGCGCGACCTCATGGGTGTTGTCGGCGGTCGGCAGGCCGGTGCCGATGTCCAGGAACTGGCGGATGCCCACCTCGCGGGCAAGGAAGGTAATCGCTCGGACCAGGAACTCCCGCTGCGCGCGGGCGACCCGCACGATGTCCGGGTAGACCTCGAAGACCTTGTCCCCCAATTCCCGGTCGGCGGGAAAGTTGTCCTTGCCCCCGAGCCAGTAGTTCCAGACCCGAGCGGAGTGCGGCACGCTCGTGTCCACCCGCGACCATGCGCTCTGCGCCGGCTCGTCAGCACCCATGTCGACCATCATGCACCCCCGGGTGCACCCCGGATTTACCCCGCAGCCGAAGGCCGGTGCCCCGCGTCCGGGGTACGGCACGTGTTGTCCGGGGTCCGGCGCCCGGTGTCGACACGTCGACAGCGCCAGCAGGGCGACCTCAGTCCGGTGCCAGCACCGACCACGCCATCCGTGCATGCCCCGACCAGGAGTTCCGATGTTCGGCTCTGATGCTGTGGCGCACCTTCGGGGCAGACGGTAGGGCGCCGCGTCCGACGCAGCAGACCCCCTGAGGCCCGCCTGGAGGAAGCTGCCTGGCCGGTCTTCCGCAGCGGCGACGTCCCGATGATCGGAGAGTGGGTCGCACTGCCCGTGTTGCGCGGCGCGGGCGACACCGGCCCGGCCGACCCGGTCGCCGGACAGATCATGTACCCCACCGCGGAACGCCTGCTCCAGCATTGCGACGGTGCTCCGGCTACCCGGCGGAGTCCACCGGCGCCGACCAGGGCATCCAGATCGCCCAGGAGCGGGGCCTGCCGGTCTACCGTCGGGTCGAGGACATCCCGGCTACCGAGCCGCCTAGCGACGAGCGCGCGGCGCCCGGCTTCCGGACGAGTACCACCAAACACCGACAGGCCCTGCCGCCGCGGCGGTTCCGGGTTAGGCCGATTCGGTCGGCAGGCCAGCCGCCACCCAGTCCTCGATGCCCTCGCGGTACTTGCGGACGTTGGGGTAGCCGAGCGCGGTGAGCCGGTCGGCGACCTGGCCGCTGTTCGGGCAGGCAGGGTTGGAGCAGTAGGTGACGATGGCGGTGTCGCGGTCCGGCAGCACGGCCGGTGCCTTGGCGTCGACCTCGGTGGGGCGCAGGGCGAGGGCGCCGGGCAGGTGCTGCTGCGCGAAGTACTCGCCACCCAGCGCGTCGACGACGGTCACGTTCCCGGCGGCGATCGCTGCCTTCAGCTCGTCACGGGTAATGAGTGCGGTCATGCTCCTACCTCCAAAGAATCGGACTATAGTCCGGTTGTGCAGGAGAACCTTAGCGGACCGCAGTCCGGTTGCGCAACACCGTTGGAGCTGCTTCGCACCCCGCCGCCAAGGGAACGAGCTGACGCCGCGCGCAACCGGGTCGCCGTGCTGGACGCCGCCGCCCGGCTGTTCGCCGAGCACGGAGTCGCGGCGGTCTCCATGGACCAGATCGCGGCGGCCGCCGGGGTGGGCAAGGGCACCCTCTTCCGCCGCTTCGGGGACAAGGCGGGCCTGGCGGTCGCACTGCTCGACACGCGGGAGCAGATGCTGCAGGAGGCGATCCTGCACGGGCCGCCGCCACTCGGCCCCGGAGCGGCGTCCTCCGAACGGCTCACCGCGTTCGTCGGCGCATACCTCGACTACCTGCTGGAGCACCTGGACCTGGTACGGATGTCGGAGACCGCGACACCCGGAGCCCGCTACCGGATCGGGGCCTACCGGTTCTGGCACCGACACGTGGCGATCCTGCTGGACGGCGCACCCGATCCGGACCACGCCGCGCACACCCTGCTCGCCGCACTCGCCGCCGACCACGTCGCCGCGCTGCTGGCGGAACTCGGCGAGTCCCGCATCAGAACCGGCCTGCACCGCCTCGCCGAGAACTACTCCGAATGGCGCCGCCGTTCCCCGGAATCCCCTTCACCGCCGGGCGTTCTCGGATCTTCCTCAGGCGGCGGCGCGGTCGTCGGCCGGCCGTCGGCGTAGCGTGGCGTGCTCGATCGCGGGTGGGGCGTAGGCCATGTCGAGCTGGCCGACGTCGGTGCCGGGCGCGACAATCGCGGCGATCTCCTCGAGGATCTTGTCGTCGAGGGTGATATCGGCGCCGGCGAGCAGGTCGTCGAGCTGTTCCATGGTGCACGGCCCGATGATGATCGAGGTGACGGCGGGATGGGCAACCGCGAACGCCGTCGCAAGGTGGGTCAGCTTCATTCCGGCCTGTTCGGCAAACGGAATGAGCTGATTCTACCCCGTCTGCCGCGACATCCATACCCGGCTCATCCATATCCGGGATCGGCATGGACGACATGGCCTCCGGCGACGGGCTGACCACCGCGGCCAGGTGAGGACGGCCAGGGAATCGTCAATGGCACCTCGTGCGGTGGAATCCCACACTCGTGCAGGGCGGCGATGCTCCGGCCTATGGCCGCGCCTCCGCGATTCACCGATGAACCCGGACGGCGAACGC
>NZ_CASGGV010000051.1:0-10520 GCF_949319125.1 Frankia sp. Hr75.2
TGATCCGGGCGGCTCTCCGCCGGCTGGCCGGTACGGCTCCGCTGGTCGGATACGGCTTTGGAACCCCGCGAGAAGAGCCCCGCGCCCCCGCAGACAGGGGACTCCGCGTCGGTCACAGCCGGGCGCGCGGCCATCGCGTATCTCCTCGTCAAATTCTTCGCTGTTCTCGAAAAGGATCACGTGGTGGTCGCTTTGCGTCACGGACCGCCACTCCGGCGGGTCACTAGACGATCGCTATTCGTGCACCGCGGGCGTGGACTCCACTCGGCGATCGGAACTGTGGCCCGGGCGACGTGTTCCTGGTGGACGCGTGGGAAACATGCTGGCGAGTGCCGCGTGGGGAGGTGCACGTGACCGATGCCTGTGGTCGCGGCGGCGCCACGCCGCCGTCCCGGTGGGATCCGGCCGAACCGGACCCGGTGGCCGGGCTGCTCGCCACCGCCCGTCGCCGCCTGGGCATGGATCTCTGTTGGTTCTCCAGGCTGATCGGGGGAGCCCAGGTGATCGAGGCGTGCGACGGCGACGCTGCGGCCTTCGGTGTCCATCCCGGCTCGACGGTGCACCATCCCGGCCCGCACCGCTCGCATGCTCTCGCCGAACGCCCGCTTCCGGTCGTCGGCAGGATCCGCCCGGAGGCGGTGACGTCCGGGACGGCGACGGAGGTGACGGGGACGGCGGCGACCGGGGTGGAGGCGACCGGGGGGCCGCTGGCCGGCCGGCCCGAGGTCGGCTCGTACATCGGAGTTCCGGTGACCCTGGCGGACGGCCGTCCGTACGGGATGCTGTGCTGCCTGAGCCGCGACGCCGACGTGGCGATGCCCGCTCGCAAGACGCGTTCGCTGGCCTTGTTGGCAGAGGTGCTCTCCGCCTCGATCTCCGATCGGCGGTCCGGCGGGGAGTACCGGGAGGCGGCGTGGTGGCGGATCTGGCGGCTGATCGACAGCGGTGGCCCGACGATGGTCTTCCAGCCGGTCTTCGACCTGCCGTCGCTCGACTGCGTGGGGGCTGAGGCGCTTGCCCGGTTCCCGCCCGGTTCGGGTGGTGCCGAGCGCTGGTTCGCCGACGCCGCCGCCGTGGGCCTCGGCCCCGCACTCGAACTGTCCGCGATCCGGTCGGCGCTGCGCGCGTTCACCTGCCTGCCCCCCGAGTTCGGGCTCGGGGTCAACGCCTCACCGGCCACGATCCTCTCGGGGCGGCTGGCGGATGCGATCGCCGATATCCCGGCCGACCGACTCGTTGTCGAGGTCACCGAGGGTGACAGGGGCGAGGATTATCCGTCGGTCCGCTGCGCGCTGGGCGTCCTGCGCCGTGAAGGAGTCCGGATCGCCGTGGACGACGTCGGTGCCGGCTACGCCAGCCTGCATCATCTTGTGCAGCTCCAGCCCGACTTCATCAAGATGGATCAGTGTCTCACCCGGCGGATCGACGCTGATCCGGCGCGGCGCGCGCTCGCCGCCGCGCTGGTGCACTTCGCCCAGGAGACAGGCAGCCTGGTCCTCGCAGAGGGGGTCGAGACCGCGCGGGAGCTCGGTGTCCTGATCGGCGCGGGCGTGCACCAGGCCGCAGGGCCACTACCTCGCCCCACCCGGTCCGCTGCCACTGCCCGCGAGCGCCAACCGGACCCGCCCGCCCGATACGGCTTAGGTGGCTCCGGGGCCATGGGGACCCGGCTCCGGAGTTCGGTCGGGACCGGACGGGCTGGAACAGCCGGTCCGGCGAGGTCACGGAAGCCAGGGCTGGCCGACGGCCATCACGCGTCCTCCCGCGTCGAGCCGCAGGATCATCAGGCTGGACGGACGGGCGGCGACGAACTCCCGCAGGTCCGCGAGGTCACCGGTCTCGTACTCCTCGGGCCGCACCGGAAGAACGACCCTGACCGTCGGCGTCACCACGTAGTCCAGCGTCCCGCCCTCGACGTCGTCGATGCGGTATCCGTCGAGGCAGGTTTCCGCGTCGCCGGACTGCGGGGTACAGAGGACGTACTTCGACCGGTCGAGGCTCAGCACGGTGCCATCGGGGCCGTCGGAAATGCCGACCACCTTGCCGATGTCGTGCACCTCACCGAAGCCGGCAAGTGGCGGGTACGCGGAGGTCGGCAGCGGCGTCGGCACCGGCGCTGGCGAAGGCGACGGCGGCCGGCTCGTCCCGACCACGGGGGATGGGCTCGAAGCCAGCGACGTCGATTCGGGTGAGGCACTACCGCCCGAATCGCTGGAGCAGCCCGCGAACATGATGACGGCAACGACCATCGCGCCGAGCCGGCTCGACAGACCGACGATTCTGCGATTACTCAAAGCAAAAGGACGACAGCCCATAGTGAAATACCTTATCGCGTCGTAGGTAGGGTCTATCTGTCCGGTCAAAATGCCGATGACCACTGGACGGATACGTGTGCAGTTCCCGCCGTCGCGATTCTCGCCCGGGCATCGAATCACAAAGTATGCGCTCACTCCTGTTCCGGTGTCAATCGATGATCACGTCCCGGCGGCGGAGCGACCGGAGCCCGCCGCGGCCGGCCACGGCGGGGAGTTGACGTGCCGCGCGTTACAGGGCAAAAGTCGACCGGTGGGATGACCACCGCATACCTCACCGACGAGGAGACGGACATGTTGGCGCTACGGCTGAACCTGACCCAGCCCGGTCTGGACCCCAGCGAGATGTCGGCCCGGCACCAGGCCGCTCTCGAGATGTGCGCGCACGTGGAGGAACACGGCTTCGACCTGGTCAATCTCGAGGAGCATCACGGCGTCGACAACGGCTGGAGCCCCGCGCCGCTTGCCCTGGCGGGACTTGTCCTCGGCCGGTGCTCCCGCCTCCCGGTCTCGATCGCCGCCCTCCTGCTGCCGTTGCACGATCCCATCCGGGTCGCCGAGGACATCGCTGTCCTCGACCTGGCGTCCGGCGGGCGGCTGAGCGTCGTCCTCGGTGTGGGCTACCGCCCGTCCGAGTACGCCACCCACGGCAAGGACTGGGCGCGTCGCGGGGCGCTGATGGACGAGTGCGTCGACACGCTCCTCAAGGCATGGACCGGCGAGCCCTTCGACCACCGCGGGACCACGGTGCGGGTCACGCCGAGGCCGTTCACCCAGCCGCACCCGCCGGTGATGATCGGTGGCAGCTCGAAGGTGTCCGCGCGCCGGGCGATCCGGTTCGACCTGCCGTTCGCGCCGGCGGGGCACCTTCCCGACATCGCGTCCTACTACCACGAGCAGTGCGCGGCCAGCGGCGTCGAGGCACGCTGCCGCATGCCGGGGCCGGGGGTGACGATGATGTTCATCCACGAGGATCCGGACGAGGCGTGGGCGACCCTCGGGCACCACCTGCTCCACGAGGCGGTGACCTATTCGGCCTGGCAGACGCCGGACGTCCGCTCCGCCCACCGGTCGAGCGCGACCACTGTGGCGGAGCTGAGGGCGGAGGGGATCTACCAGATCCTGACCCCGGAGCAGGCGCTCGCCCACGGCCAGCACGCCGGGTTCGCCATCCACGCGCTCTGCGGCGGCATGCCGATCGCCGAGGGCTGGCGTTGCCTGACCCTGTTCACCGACAAGGTGCTGCCCTTCCTCAGATGACCACCGCCCCGCCTCCCGGTGCCTGCGCTCCGTGGGCCGCGCGACGCGGCCTGGGCTCCGCCGGCCGGCTGCGTCCCGGCGTCGGCGATACTGCGGTGCATGGTGCCGCCGGCCCGCCACCTGCTGCGGGCGAAGGATCTCGCCGACGCCCGCTACTGCGAGCCGCTCACGGTGGCGGACCTGGCGCGCGCCGCCAGTCTGTCGCCGGCCCACTTCAGCCGGGAGTTCCGGCGGGCCTTCGGTGAGCCGCCGCACCAGTACCTGCTGACCCGCCGGCTCGAGCGCGCCGCGGTGCTGCTGCGCAACACCGACCGAAGCGTGACCGAGATCTGCTTCGCGGTCGGCCTGACGAGTGTCGGATCCTTCACCACCCGATTCCGGTGTGTGTTCGGAATGTCGCCGGGTGCCTACCGGGCGGCGTTCCCGCCCGCGCGCCGCCACATCCGGATCCCGGACTGCGTCGCCCGTGCCTACGGCCGCCCACACAACCGCACGTTCGGAGAAGCCGAGGTCACCGCCCGCGCGTAGCGTCGCCGGCGCGTTCTTCCGCGCAGCCGACCGAGCCGAGGAGACAGCGGTGATCAGGATCGCCAACGCGCAGTTCTGGGTGCACGACCAGGAGGAGGCGCTCGCCTTCTACACGAGGACGCTCGGCTGGGAGGTCCGGTTGGACGTCACCATGAGTGAATGGGGATTCCGCTGGCTGGTGGTCGGCCCGTCCGGCCGGCAGGACGTGGGGCTGGTGCTCATGTCGATCCCGAAGCCGCCGATGTTCGACGTGTCGACCAGCGGCCAGCTCGCCGAGCTGGTGGCCAAGGGCGCCGGCGGGACGCTGTTCCTCGAGACCGACGACTGCCAGGCCTCCCACGACGAGCTGCGCGCCCGGGGGGTGGAGTTCAACGACCCGCCGACCAGGCAGCCCTACGGCATCGACACGTCCTTCCGTGACCCGTCCGGCAACAACATCCGGCTCACGCAGGTCCTCGAGTTCTCGCCCGACCGGACCTGAGTCGGCCGGCTCCGGACCCGGGAGGCAGGTCGGGTGATCCGGACACGGTGAACACCGGTTCGCGGGCGCTCCCGATGACTGCGGGCGTAACAGTGCGCGAACTTGCTTGCGGTATCCGCCGTAGCGTGCCTATTCTCCCTCGAAGTGATGCCCTCCTTGCTCGTGGCCCGCGGTTCCGCGCGGGCCGGTTCGAACACGACGTGATCGTTCTTCCGAACATGATTGGGCTGGGATGTCCGTCCAGACTGTCGGGCCAGGCACGAAGCGGGGGACCGGGCGCGGGTATGAGTCCGCCGGTCGAGGAATAGCCGGAAGGTGCGCTACCCGCGGTGTTCCGCCGCACCGCGCGGCAGGCGCTTCAGGGCGACTACCTGGGCTTTTACCCGCGTAAAACGCGCGGCGAAACCCTTCCGGTCCCGACTGGGGGAAGGGTGTTCGCACCGGTCCTTTCCTTCGGTAGCCGCGGGTGATTCATCGAGTGGCGCGCCATGGATCCGCGGGTGGATTCCAGCGCGCGGTGATGTCCTCGCGGGGCCCCGACCTGCACGGGAGAAGCGTTGGCGGGACACGAACACCCCACCTGGCGGGAGGCCCTCACCGGGCTGCCCGAGGCCGAACAGCACCGGCTTCTGCTCGACCTGGTACTCCGGCAGGTGCGCCGGGCCGTGGGCGACGGGCACGGCCCGTTCGACCCGCGGACGCCGTTCGTCCGGCTGGGGCTCGGTGGAGGAAGCACGGCCGGTTTCCGGGACGCCCTGGGCGGCGAGCTCGGCCTGGCACTGCCCGCCACGCTTCTGTTCGACCATCCGTCCCCGGCGCGTCTCGCCGACCATCTCAGGACACGGGTTCTCGACGTACCGGACCACCCGGTTCCGCCTCCGGTCGGGCCGGACCCCCCGGACCTGCCGGCTTCGCGGGCGCCGTCGGCCTCGGCCGCGCCGCCGGACGACCCGATCGTGATCGTGGCCATGGCCTGCCGGTTCCCCGGAGGGGTGCGTAGCCCGGAGGATCTCTGGCGGTTGGTCGCCGAGGGCCGCGACGCCGTCGTCGACATCCCCGCGGACCGCGGCTGGGACCTGGCCACCCACTTCGATCCCGATCCGCGCCGCTCCGGCACCTTCTACACGACCCAGGGCGGCTTCCTGGACGACGTCGCGGGCTTCGACGCGGCCTTCTTCGGGATCTCGCCGCGGGAGGCGCTGGCGATGGACCCGCAGCAGCGGCTGCTGCTCGAGGTCTCCTGGGAGGCGTTCGAGCGGGCCGGCATCGACCCGCTCTCCCTGCGCGGCAGCCGGACCGGCGTCTACACCGGCCTCCCCGTCGCGGACTACAGCCCGCCCTGGCGGACGGCCCCGCCCGTCGTCGAGGGCCACCTGATGAGCGGGACCCTGCCCAGTGTCGCCTCGGGCCGGGTCGCCTACACCCTGGGGCTCGAGGGCCCCGCGATGACGATCGACACGGCGTGCTCGTCGTCGCTGACGGCCATGCACCTGGCGGCGCAGGCCCTGCGCGCCGGCGAGTGCACCCTGGCGCTGGCCGGCGGGGCCACGGTGATGGCCACCCCGGACGTCCTGGTGGAGTTCAGCCGTCAACAGGGCCTGGCGCCGGACGGCCGCTGCAAGTCGTTCGCGGACGCCGCCGACGGCACCGGCTGGGCCGAGGGTGCGGCCGTGGTGCTGCTGGAACGGCTCTCCGCCGCGCGCCGCCACGGGCGCGCGGCGCTGGCGGTGCTGCGCGGCAGCGCGGTCAACTCCGACGGCGCGTCCAACGGGCTGACCGCGCCCAACGGGCTGGCGCAGCGGCGGGTCATCCGGGCGGCGCTGGCGAGCGCGGGCGTCTCGCCGTCCGACGTGGACGTCGTGGAGGCGCACGGCACCGGGACCAGGCTGGGCGACCCGATCGAGGCCCAGGCGGTCATCGCCGCCTACGGGCAGGACCGGCCGGCCGACCGGCCGCTGTGGCTGGGCTCGTTGAAGTCGAACGTCGGGCACACCGTCGGGGCGGCGGGGGTCGGCGGCGTGATCAAGATGGTCCTGGCGCTGCGGCACGGCGTGCTCCCGCGCACCCTGCACGTGGACGAGCCTTCGGCCCGGGTGGACTGGTCGGCCGGGCACGTGCGCCTGCTGACCGAGCCGGTGGCCTGGCCGCGCGGAAACGGCGTCCGCCGGGCCGGTGTCTCCGCCTTCGGGGTCAGCGGCACGAACGCCCACGTCATCGTCGAGGACGCCCCCCGCGCCGAGCCGGTTCCATCCTGGCTCGACCAGGCCGGGCTCGACCAGGCCGGGCTCGACCAGGCCGGGCTCGACCAGGCCGGGCTCGACCAGGCCGGGCTCGACCAGGCCGGGCTCGACCAGGCCGGACCGAATGCCGGCGGCGGTGACCAGGCTGCGGGTGACCCGCCCGGGGGCGATCCCCCGGCGGGCGAGGAGCTTCCGTGGCTGCTGTCGGCCGGGTCGGAGCCGGCGCTGCGCGAGCAGGCCGCCCGCCTGGCGGCCCGGGTCGAGAGCGAGCCTCGGCCGGGCCTGGCCGATGTCGGCTGGTCGCTGGCGGTGGGGCGCGCGGCGCTGGCGCACCGCGCGGCCGTCGTCGCCGGCGACCGGGAGGGCATGCTGCGCGGCCTCGGCGCGCTGGCGCGGGGCGAACCGTCGGCGGCACTGATCCGCGGCTCCGCACGCCCGGACCGCCAGACCGACCGGCTCGCGTTCCTCTTCAGCGGCCAGGGCTCCCAGCGCCCGGGGATGGGCCGGTCGCTGCACGGCCGGTTCCCGGTGTTCACCGAGGCGTTCGACGCGGTCACCGCCCGCCTCGACCGGCATCTTCCCCGGCCGCTGCGGGACGTCGTGTTCGCCGGCCCGCTCCCGGACGCGGCGCTGGAGCGCACCGAGTTCACCCAGCCGGCGCTGTTCGCGCTCGAGGTGGCGCTGTTCCGCCTGCTGGAGTCCTGGGGCGTGCGGCCGGACGCGCTGCTCGGGCACTCTGTCGGCGAGCTGGTGGCCGCGCACGTGGCCGGCGTGTTCGACCTGGACGACGCCTGCGCGCTGGTCGCCGCGCGCGGCCGGCTGATGCAGGCGATGCCGACCGGCGGCGCGATGGTCTCGCTGCGGGCGTCGGAGGAGCAGGCCCGTGAGCTGATCGCCGAGTTGGGTGCGCGCGCGGCGGCCGCGTCCGGTTCCGCGTCGGGAGCGGTGGACGTCGCGGCGGTCAACGGACCGGAGTCGGTGGTCGTCTCCGGAGACCTGCGCCCGGTCGAGGAGATCGCGCAGCGGTGGCGCGCCCGCGGCGGAACGGCGACCCGCCTGCGGGTCTCGCACGCGTTCCACTCCGCGCACATGGACGGCATGCTCGAGGAGTTCCGCAGGGTCGCCCACGGTGTGACCTTCCGGGCGCCGGCCGTCCCGGTCGTCTCCAACGTCACCGGCGCGATCGTCGCTTCCGACGAGCTGTGCTCGGCAGAGTACTGGGTGCGCCAGGTCCGGGCCGCGGTGCGGTTCCGCGACGGCGTCGACCGGCTGCACGAGCGGGGCGTGCGGACCTTCCTGGAGATCGGCCCGGACGCGGTGCTCTGCGGCATGGGGCAGGACTGCCTCCCGGCCGGCTCCGACGCCGTGTTCGTCCCGAGCCTGCGCCGTGACCAGGCGGAGCAGCCCGCGCTGGCCCGGGCCGTGGGCAGGCTGTGGATGGCTGGCGCCGACGTCGACTGGGCGGCGTTCTTCGCCGGCGCGCGCCGGGTCGATCTGCCGACCTACCCGTTCCAGCACCGCCGCTTCTGGCTTGGTGACCACCTCGCCACCGCGAACGCGCCCACCGCGGGCACTGCGGGCACCGCGGGCACTGCGGGCACCGCGGGCACCGCGGGCGAGCCTGCCACCGCGGGCGGCGCGACGCCGGGCCGGCGGCCCGCCGACCGCCGGTACCGGGTCACCTGGACGCCGGTGTCCACGGCGAAGGCCGCGAAGGCCGCGGGGCCCGGCCGGTGGCTGGTGGTGATCCCCGCCGATCTGACCGCGGAGGACGGTGTCGGCGCCTGCGTCGAGAGCTGCGTCCGGGGTCTTGAGGGCAGGGACGCCGAGGTCGTCCGGTTCGAGGTGGACCCCGCCGCCGGTGTCGACCGCAGCACGCTGGCCGCCCGGCTCACCTCGCTGCATGTCCCGCTGGCGGGGGTGCTGTCCCTGCTCGCGCTGGATGTCCGGGAGCTGCCCGGCCGTCAGCCGGTCACCCGGGGCCTGGCGGGCACGCTGGCCCTGGTGCAGGCCCTCGGCGACGCCGGGGTCGCGGCGCCGCTGTGGTGCGTGACGCAGGGGGCGGTGTCGATCGGCGGAGCCGACGCGGTGACGAGCCCACCGCAGGCGCAGGTGTGGGGCGCGGGGCGGGTGGCCGCGCTGGAGCTGCCACGCCGGTGGGGCGGTCTGGTCGACCTTCCCCCGGCCGTCGACGGGACGGCGGCCGACCGGCTCGCGGCCGTGCTCGAGGGCGGGCCGGGCGAGGACCAGGTGGCGATCCGCCCGTCGGGCGTGTTCGGCCGCCGGCTCGCACCGGCCCGAACGGCCCGCACCGACACCGACAGCGACAGCGACAGCGCCGGTGGCGGGTGGCGTCCGCGCGGAACGGTGCTGATCACCGGTGGGACGGGGGCGCTCGGCGCGGCCGTCGCACGGTGGTGCGCGGATGCCGGGGCGGCCCGGCTGGTTCTGACCAGCCGTCGGGGCGCGGCGGCCCCGGGCGTGCCCGAACTCGTCGCCGACCTGGCCCGGCGCGGCGCGGCGACGACCGTGGCCGCGTGCGACGCGGCGGACGGCGACGCGCTGGCGGAGGTGCTGGCGGCCATACCGGCGGACTGCCCTCTGACCGCCGTAGTCCACGCCGCGGGCGTCGCCGGCGGGTTCACACCGCTGCAGGACGTGGACGTCGCCGAGCTCGCCGAGGTGCTCGCGGGCAAGGCCGCGGGCGCCCGGGTCCTCGACGAACTGGTCGGCGACCGGCCGCTGGACGCCTTCGTGCTGTTCTCCTCCATCGCCGGCACCTGGGGCAGCGGCGGCCAGTGCGGGTACAGCGCGGGCAACGCCTACCTCGACGCGATGGCCGAGTACCGCGGCGCGCGCGGGCTGGCCGGCACGGCGCTCGCGTGGGGGCCGTGGGCGGAGGGCGGGATGGCCGTCGATCCCGCGATCGCGGGCCACCTCCAAGACCGCGGGCTGGTTCCCATGCCGCCGGACGAGGCGGTCGCCGTGCTGGCGGAGGCAATGGGTGACGAGCGGTGCCTGACCGTCGCCGACGTCGACTGGGCCCGGTTCGCCCCGGCCTTCACCGCCGCCCGCCCCAGCCCGCTGCTCGGCGACCTGCCGGAGGTCCGCGCCGTCCTGAACCCTCCCGACCCGTCCACGGGACCCGCCGGTGGACCGGTCGCCGGCGGGGAGGCCGGTGACCGCGGCGGCGACGGGCCGGCGGCGCTGCTCGGGCGCCGGGCCACGATGCGCACGGCCGAGTGGCGACGGTTCCTGCTCGACCTGGTGCGGGCCGAGACCGCCGCCGTCCTCGGGTACGACGCCGCCGACCAGATCCCCGCCGACCGGGCCTTCGTCGATCTCGGGTCCACCTCGCTGACCGCCGTCCAACTGCGGGCGCGGCTGGCTGAGCGCACCGGGCTGCGGCTGCCCACCACCGTGGTCTTCGACCATCCGACGTCGACCGCCCTCGCCGGGTACCTGGCCGCCGAGCTCCCCGGCGGCCCCGACGGCGACCCGGCACCGGCCGGGGCGGCGGAACCGGCCTTCGCCGGGAATCACGTGACGCCGGCACCCGGCCCGCACGGCGCGGCCGGGGACGACCCGATCGTGATCGTCGGCATGGGATGTCGCCTGCCCGGCGGGGTGGCCTCGCCGGCCGAGCTGTGGCGGCTGCTGGCGGAGGGCACCGACGCGGTGTCGGAGTTTCCGGTGGAC
>NZ_CASGGV010000052.1:0-10406 GCF_949319125.1 Frankia sp. Hr75.2
GTACTGAGTCGTTTTCGACTCAGTTCGTAGTGTCCGCGGCGGATGTTGCGAACGAGGGTTATCTGCGCCGCAGTAGGGCCATGCAGAGTGTCAGACCTGGACCGAACGCCATCCCGATCGCTGTGCCGCCGATGTCGAGTCCATCGCGCAGTTGTTCGACGACGAGCAGCACGGTCGCCGACGAACAGTTACCTCGGGAGTTGAGGATCTGGCGGGTCGCGGCGGTCTGTGCCCTGTCCAGACCCAGTCGCTCCTCTACGACGTCGACGATGCGTAGCCCGCCGGGGTGCACGGCCCATCCCTGGACGTCGGCCCGCTTGAGTTCGAAGGGGTCGAGCAGTGCCGCGGTCGCCTCTTCGACGTGGTTCGCCAGGACGGCGGGGACCTTGGCGGACAGCCCCATCCGGAACCCATGGTCGGTGACGTGCCAGGTCATCAGTTCTTCGCTGGCTGGAGCGGTCACGGCCGTGGTGTCGATTACGTCGAGACCACGCTCAGCGTCGGGCTGGAGCACGATCGCCGCGGCGGCGTCGCCGAACAGGGCGTGCGCGACCACCTGTTCCAGGTCTCGTTCGGGAGTATCCGGCTGGATGTGCAGGGAGGTGAGTTCCACGCAGAGTACGAGGGCGGGTTGCCGGCGGGCCCGGACGAAGTCAGCGGCGGTTCCCATCCCCGGGATCGCCGCGTAGCAGCCCATGTGCCCGATCAGCAGCCGCCGTACCTGCGCTGACATACCGAGCTCACGGGCGAGCTGGATGTCCAGACCCGGTGTGCTGTAACCGGTGCACGACACGACGACGAACAGCCCGACGTCGGCGGCGTTCAGTCCGGCGTCCGTCAGGGCGGCTCTGACGGCCTGTAGTCCAAGGGGGTGCGCGTCCTCGACGTATCGCAGCATCCTGGTGGCTGTCGACCAGCCGCTGATGTCCTCGCGCCGCGGATCCACCACCCCGTGCCGGGTCCGGACTCCGCAGCCCATGAAGATCCGGCGAGCCATCCGGTCGCCTCGGTACCGTCGGTCGAAGACCTCGTCCCACAGGCTCTGCTGGTCGAAAACCCCAGGAAACGCTGTCCCGATCCCGGTGATCACGGCTGTCGTGCCCGGCTCTGCCCCGGCGCTCCTCGCGGGATCCCTGCTCGTGTCGGGAGTCTGCGCCCCCCTCACCACCGGGCCACGTTTGCGTCCGCGTCCGGGTCGCCTCCCAGCGCCGCGAGGCCCAACCAGTCCGCGCACACGTCCGTGGTCGCGGGTTGGAGAGATCCGCACCGAGCGTCCCGGTACAGCCGTTCCAGTGGGTGGCCGCGGCGGGTGACCGTAGTCCCGCACGCCTCGATGACGGAGGCCGCCACATCCTGCGCGGTCTGCCCAGCGAGCAGTTTCGCTCGCCATACCCACCGGTTCGTCGCCGCTGATCCGGGATCGGCCTCCACCCGCCGGGCGCACTCGTCGATCACGACGTCGAGCGCTGCGAGGGCGACGTCCGCGTGACCGAAGCGGGCCCGCACGGCGGGAAGGCCGACCAGGCCCTTCGGTATCCCCGCTGCCGTTCGGCCTCGCGCGTGTTCGATTCCCGCGTTGAAGGTGGCTCGGCCGACCCCGGCGTAGACGGCGGCGTAGGAGGCCACCAACCACTGCGGCATGATCTGCGCGATCAGCAGGCTCAGCCCCTCCAGCCCGCCGACCAGCGCGTCCGCCGGAACCCACACGTCCAGGCGCAGGTCGTGGCTGCCGGTACCCCGCATGCCGAGGGTGTCCCAGTTGGGCTCGACGGTCACCCCGTTCCCGGCTGGAACAAGAAAATGACTGACTCTCGTCGCTGGGCCCGCCGCAGCCGCCAGATGGTCTTCGTCCGGCTGTTCGCCTTCGGAATGGTCTTCGGCTGCGCGCGCGGCGACGAAGTAGACGTCCGCGTGCGACGCACCCGAGCAGAAGGACTTGAGGCCGGTGATCCGGTAGCCGTCGCCCTCACGGCGGTAGGAGGTCCGCAACGCGGACAGTCGCGAGCCGGCGCCCCGTTCGCTCATGGCAACGGCGATGAACGAGCCGCCGGCGGCCTGAGTCAACATCCGGTCGCGCGCGGAGAAATAGGACTCCGGCGCCCCCATCGCGCGGGCGAGCTCGTCCGGAGTCCCGGCCAGCGCGCCCAGGACCGAGGTGTGCATGTTCAGGGCCAGGGCGGTCGAGCCGCTGGCTTCGGCGAGTACCCGCGCGGCATTGGCCCACTGCGCGAAACCGCCGCCATGACCACCGAACCGCCGGGGTACGAGCAGCCCCAACAGACCCGCCTGGCGCAGATCGTCGAGGTCGGCCGCGGGCAGCTCCCCGCAACGATCTGCGTCGCCGGCGCGCCCGGCGATCGCTGCGACGACGCTGTGGGCGAGTTCCGCTCCGTCGGCGCGCGGTGCCCGCGATTGCGCTGGTACCGCGTCGTGTCCGCCCGGTTTCCGCATGCCCACCTCCCACACGCCCGGCTCCAGGAGGTCCGGACCGGCTGACGGGCCCGGACCCTGCGCATCAGCGGACCGTTCAACGCTCATCGAAGTTCCCTTCTTGTCCCGACGGCCTGGTAGACACCCGCGGTGGAGTCGGTCGGCACCATCCGCACCGAGTCGGCTTGACGGACGAGCCAACGGACGTAGTCAGGAAGCGAGGGGCGAAGGCCGCCAACGACAGTCATCTCGATGCCGTACCGATCCAGCGCCGCGCCCAACCGGTCGGGCGACACCAGCAGGCGCGGATCGTGTATTCGAGGCGGCGGGCCACCCGGCAGGCGCTCGGCGAGACGCACCAGACCGATCCGGCAGAACAGCGTGTCCGCGAGTGTGTCGATCACCAACGTTCCGCCCGGAGCGAGGACTCGCCCGATCGCCGTGCAGGCCGCGTCGAGATCCTCGATATGCTCGAACATCTCGCCAGCGACGACGCAGGAGAACTTGCCGTCGGGGAATGGCAGGCGCGTCACGTCGGCCTGGACTGCCTCGACGCCGTGGTCACTGGCCTGGCGGAGTGCCAGCGAGGATAGATCGACACCGATGTGCCGCCATCCCGCGAGCTTGCCAGTCAGTACCCGCGCGAGCAGGCCGCCACCGCAGGCAAGGTCGAGCAGCGGGGCGCCGGTGCGAGGTGGGGCCGGGATGAGGCGGGCGCGCGCCTCGGCGAGCCAGTGCAACGCCGCGAACCGTCCGTGAGTGGGCCACCACTGGTCGGCGAGGTCGTCGTACTGCGCGGGATCGTTGCGGCGCCGGCGCGGCAACCGCCGTCGTCCGTTCGGGCTCGTCGCCGCGGGCCTTTGATCGCACGATTCCGGAACGATCCGATATGGGTGAAACATCGATTCCGGCCGGTGTGTCGACCTGTTCACGTGGCTCCCCGAAGGAATAGTGGCAGAATCTAAATGAGATGTTCCAGAGATGATGCGGATCTGTAGGGCCGGCCCGTTTCCATGAAATCGGTACAACAATCACACGTCGGAAAATTTTCTCGTCCGGCCATGGGTCTTTCGTCGATCATCTGTCATCAGCTCAGGTACGTGCCGGCGGCGACAACGAGCGCAACGTCGAGCGCGGCGACTGCCATCGCGATCCGGAAGGCATGGCGGTCGCCGAGCCGGAGACCCAGCACCGTCAGCGCCGTCACGGCGACCAGGATGGCGACGCGCCACAGGCTGAGGTCCGCCGGTCCCAGCACAGCGACAGCGGAACCCGTTGCGAGCAGGAGTGCAGCGGACCGCCGCGAACCGGCCGCCCCGAGGTGTTGCGGCAGGCCGCGCACCCCGGTCCGGGCGTCGGTGGCGAGGTCGGGAAGGGTGTTCGCGAAGTGCGCGCCCGAGCCGAGCAGAGCGCCCGCCAGCAGCAGCCACCAGGGCGGTGCTGGATGATCAGGAAGCCCCAGTACGACGAACGCCGGCAGCAGGGCGAACGAGAGAGCGTACGGGAGGACGGACAGTCTGGTCGCCTTGAGTCCCAGGTTGTAGGCCCATGCACCAGCGACTGCGCAGAGATGGGTCCAGCCCGCCGGGCTACCCGAGGCGAAGGACAGCGGAACGCACGCGACCAGCGCGACCACGCAGGCGAGGGTGACCGGCCCCGGCGCTACTCCGCCGGCGGCGATCGGCTTCTCCGTTCGGCCGCCCGCCGCGTCGCGCTCCTGATCGATGACGTCGTTACTCCAGCCAATCGACAACTGCCCCGTGACGACCGCGGCCGCCACGGCGGCGATACCCGAGGCGGAGCGCCCGCTGGAGATCGCCAGTGCGGTGGCGAAGAGCGTCACCGCCGCGGTCGGCTCCGGATGACAGGCCCGCACCAGCGCAGCGAACCGCCCCGTGTCCGCAGGCGTCGCAGTGGTGGGCACCCGCTTCACTCCGCATCGTGCGGACGGAAGACCCGTACCGCCGGATTCGACCGGCGCGGCAACGTTGATGGCCAGCGAACTATTGGCGGCCGATCTTCGCGACTGGGACACCACGGGTACGCCTCTGTGTTCATCGAAAGAATCTTGTCGACCCCCTTTGGCGTGGAACGTCCACACCGGTATCGAGCGGCGTGGACTCCTGGATGACGACCCAGCGCATCGCGGATCACGGCGAACAGCCTTTGCCGCAAGCCTTTCCTGGACTGCAGTCCGGTCCAGCAAGTGTGGCAGCAGAAGCTGCCTGTGTTGTGCATGTCGAGGCTGAAGGAGCACGGCGGACCACACCCACCCACCCGCGGCCTGTCCGCCGTCCGGTAGGCCGCGGGATTCGCGGGCCAGGAACGCCGAAGCGACCTGCGCGGTCGTCAGGCCGCCGACCGCGCGCAGGGAGCTGCGACGGTGCATGCCCGCGATCCACTCCGGATTACGCGTCTCGGTCGCAGCGCCCAGACCCGCAAACATCGTGATCACGTATTCCTCTTTCGGTCCTTTCGTCCTGCGCCCGGCCGGGCGCTCGCCCCTTTGGCCGCGGGACACCGGATCTGGACGTGTCGGCCGCCACCGTTTCCGCCGTGCCGACGCCGGGCAGCCGATCGCGGGCTTGGTCGGCTCGTTCCCTGAGGTGGCGCAGGGCTGCCCTCCAGGGCGGCGACTTCGCCCGCCGAACGCATCGTCAGGGCCCTGGCGGTCAACGCCGACGGCCCAGTCCTGGCACCCCACAGGGTCGGCCGTAGAAAGGCCGCGCGACAACGGCGGGTGGCTACGGCGTCGCGCAATCCTCGGGGGAGCCTCAGGGGATCGAAGCGAGCGGCCAGATCTGGCCGGTGGTGCTGTCGATGAGCGCGGCTTGGCTGATCCGGGCGGCGAGCGGGAGGACGTCGTAGACGGTGGCGGCGGCAACCGGAAGCTGCGCGAGGCGGGCCCGCGGAACGAGGGCGCAATGCGGTAGCCACCTGTCGATCTCGTAGTGCTGGTGGATGAACGCCCCGGTGGCTCGGACGGCCTCCTGCTGCCGGCCGACAAGTCCCGCCTGGCCGGCCGGAATGAGCGAGATGCGGCCGCGGCGGAAGGCGCCGAGCGCGTCAAAGGTGATCTCCATGGGTCCCCGGTCGGGGAGGGCCTCGATCGCGGCCTGAACGCTGCCGAGATCCCATCGCAGCAGGACCACATAGGACAGGTGAGGACGGTGGAGACGGTGAGTGTGCGAGCGGAGCGTCGGCACGCCTCGCTCCTCGAGCCGATCCCACAGGTCTCGCAGCGCACGGTCGGCACGGGAATCGAAGAGCAGGCAAATCCCGAGAGCCACGATCTAACGGTAGCCGATCACATCCGTTACGCAGTCGAGACCGCTCAACCTCGCGCAGGATGGACCTGTGGGGTGCCAGAACTCGGCCACCGGCGTTGATCTGGTCTTTTAGGCGGCTCGTTCGTATTCGTTGATCAGGCCACCGAGGACGGGTCGGCGCTTGATCCGTGCCGTCGTGACGTCGGCGATTGGATGGTCGGGCCGGGGTGGTTGAAGGCGGAGCGCGCGGTGCGGGCGTCGTCCGTTGTAGTGCCGTGCGTACTCGGCCAGGACGGTGCGCAGGTGCCGTTCACCGACGATCAGCATCCGGTCGGTGGCTTCCGTCCGGACGGTGCGGACGAACCGTTCCGCGTAGGCGTTCGCGGGGGGTTCGGGGTGGGATCCTGACCGTGGTGATGCCGGCGTCGGCGAGGACCGCGTCGAACGACGCGGTGAACTGCCCGGCCCGGTCGCGGATCAGGAACTGGAAGTCGGCCGCCCGGTCACCGAGGTCCATCACAAGGTTGCGGATCTGCTGGGTGGTCCAGGGCTCGTCCGGGTGGGCGGTGACCTCGGGGATATGGACGGAGCGGGAGCCGACCTCCAGGACGAACAAGCAGTACAGACGCCGCAGTATCACGGCGCAGTCGTGGGTGATCCCGCACAGGGTTGCGAGGCCGAGGACGAGTTCCGCCATCGCCGCTGTGGGGTTGGCGCGGTCGGCTCCGTCCGCCATCACCCGCTGGACGGTGGTCCAGAAGAACGCGGGGTCGGTGTAGGCGGTCATGATCTCGATTGCCACCGGCAGGCACGCCGCTGGGCCGTCAGGGACGCTGCCCATGGTCTGCTCCCCTCGATCGGCCAGCGCCCGACAGTAGTTGCAAGTGATGTGCAGTTGCACACTAGGTGCGTAACTGAGGTGTGGGATCTCAGCCCCGGCCGGTCGAGGTGTCCGAAATGCGGTGATGTGCTGCTCCGTGCATGGCCAGCCCGTCTGCGCCGAATGCCAGCCCGAGACGGGGCGTCTACCACCATCTGGCCGCCGCCCAGCTCGATGGGCTTCCGGCAGACCGAGGCGACTCGCCGTAGGTCCACCCGCTGCCCGGTTTTCCGGTGCGGCGGGTGGACGTCACGTGGGCTTAGCGCCTGTCCCGCCGGTCAGGCGGGGGTGTCGCTCGCCCGCTGGCGGCGCCGGCCGCGGGCAGACCGGCTGTGACATCGAGGACGAGGAAGGCCAGGAGGGCCACTCCGAGCACGGGCAGTGCCCAGCCGACCGCGGCGGCGATCAGGACCAGGGCGACCAGCGCGGGCCGGGGTAGCCGCCGCCAGGTGCCCCGGGCGGGGGCCGGGCCGACGAGGCCTGCCTGGTCGGTGCGGGTGGGTCGGCGCTGCCACCACATGCGGTAGCCCCAGACGATCACGCAGATGAGGCCGATCGCGAGGCTGGCCAGCAGGATCTGGTTGGCCGCCCCGAACAGAAGGCCCATGTGCGCGGCGATGCCGATCTTGCTGAGTTGCGCGAGCAGTGGCCAGTTCTCTCTTAACAGGAGGATCTACGGGCAAGATTGGCCGGACTCGCTGGGCAACAGTGTCCTCCGGCCTAATCGTCGAGGGACAGTCCCATTTAAGGGCGTCAACCCCGGCCGGCGTGTGTCCACGGGGGGCGGGCGAGCCTGGCTGAGTGCCCCGTCGCCGCCCGCCGGCATGGCCGCTGGACTCGCCGGAGTTCAGTGCCTGGTGTCCACGGCGCGCACTCGGAGGATGCGGCCTGGCCAGCCACCGGCCTTCGGGCCAAGTCTGGTCCCCGGTGGCTGGCCGCCCCCCGTACGGCGTCGCCAGATTAGCCGCGTATCAGGGCAAGGCCGAGCTTCGCTGCAGGTCATCGCGTCCCGTCTGTCCTGTCCTGTCCTGTCGCGCCCGGCGGGCCTGGAACAATCACCGCGATGGTAGGCGACCGAGGTGCGGCGGATGGTCATGCCGTGATGGTGGCCGCCCACCGGTCGCGACGCCGGGCGAAGGAAGACCGAAGGACGATGACGCCGAGGGGACGATGACAGAGCTGGGACCGGAGCGGGAGCCGGCGGCAGCGGCGCCGGGTACCGGGCTGGGGGCGGTCTCGACCGACGAGGAGCTGCGCGACGCGGTCCTGGCCCTGCTGGGCACCTCCTATGACCGTGCGGTGGAGAGCCGCACCGGCCTGTCCAAGACCACGGTGAACGACCTACGTAACGGACGCCGCCGGCTCACCCTGAAGACCCTCACCCTGATCGTGGAGACATACGACCCGACGCGTCGTGACGCCTGGTTGGACGCGTGGCACCAGCTGCACCCGCGCGCTGTGTCGCGGGTCCCCCGACCAGCGGAGCCGCCCGCCCGGCCGGCTGGTCCCGGTTCCCGCCCGTCCGCGGTTGCCAACCCGGAGGCCCTGGACCGGGGCGAACCCGACGATCCCGCAGACTGTCCTGCCCCGCTCGATCGGCCGCAGCGTGCAGAGGGCCCGGATCCCGCTGACGATTCCTCCCGGGCCGACGGCCCCGACCCCGCCGGTGACCCGCAACGCTTCGGCCGTCCCACACATGCGGCACCGGCCAGCCGTCCGGCCGCGCCCGGCTTGTGGCAGACCGTCCGGCTGCTGGCCGGTGCCGCATTCGTCGCCGCCGTGGCGGCCGTCGTCGCAGCGGTGCTCGTCCTGACCGGCGGCGATTCCGCCGTCGATCCGGAGCCGGGCGGCGGGCCGCCCCCGCCGGGACCGGTGGGCGCCGCGGGTCTGCCGCCCTACGGCCCAGGGGGCCCCGGAGCCGCTGCTCCAGTTGGCGGACCCGGTCCGCCGCCGGCCATCGGCGCGCGGCCGGCGGCCGACGCCGAAACCGCCGTACACGGCGGGTGCTATAGCCTGCCGCTGCCGACCAGGGCAGATGTCATCGACGGGCAGGGCAGCGAGACCACCGGCATCCGGCTGACGGCCGCGTGGTACAGCTACTTTGCGGCGTGGAACCCGTCTGCGGCGGTGGGTGGCAGGCTCAGCGGCCCGCCGGCCGCGGGCCGGCGTTTCGTGGGTGCGGCGTGGGCGGATCCAGCGACGACAGACTCCACGCCCGCTCATCATCCCGGCAACGGCAGATTCTATCCCGGTGAAGTGCTGGAGCTGACCGACCAGAACTGCTTCACGGTCCAGCCCTACAACATCGGGTACGGCGGGTACTCGGGCATCACGACGCGTATCTACGTCTTGTCGATAGACGCGTCAGACACCTCGGTGCTCCCACGGGAGGCCCACCAGCGCGCCGGCCTGACCGAGGACGACCTAACGCGGCACGGCGTCGACGTGCTCGGCTACTTCGCTGTCCCGTCGCCGGCATGGTCCGGCGGTTGATGGTGGGCACGCCGGCAAACAGCCCGGCCGCAGACACGTACACCACGCTGTGGCCCACCCGGCTTCCGCAGTTCGTAGTAGCCGCGAGTCGCTGGATCTGGGCCTTGAGCTGGGAAGACAGGTACGGCGGCATCGCCGCGCGTGTGCCCACAGCCTGATCCCGCGTTCTCGCAGGTCACGCGTCTGCGCGGCGGCATAGATCGGTGTGTTGGGCACGCCTTTGTTCGCTTCGCCCACGTCCACGCATGGGAGCGTGGACACACGATCACGGTCGCTGGCGCGGGAGTCGCCGGAGGCCTTGATCTTGTGCGCCGGACACGGCATCATCCCACGTCAGGGTCGTCGATCACCCATCCGGGGCACGGTGTGGGCACACGCCGTACCGACGGGTAGCTCCGTTGTTGCAGGTCACACGTGGTTTCCGGCTGCCCGTGTGCCCACCTGCTGCGGAACCCGGGGACACATCCCGCCCGGATAACGTCACCCGAGCACCACGCCGTACGGATCTCCCCGCGGGGGCGAGCGGGTAACGGTCAGCCGATGGGCCGCCATCCCGGCGTTCAAATGTTGATCCAGATCAGCCTCGAGCCGAGCGGGCTGACCTTGTGTGGGCCTGGCTGGCGGGTCATGGGAGTCGGGATCCGAGCAGGATCGATGATGTTCCGGCGGTGAGACCGAGGATGAGGGTCAGGCCGATGAACCAGGTGGTGATTTCGCGGTGTTCGGTGGTGTAGCCGATGGAGCTGCCGAGGTTGCGGTAGACGGCGGCGAGTTCGTCGCCGGAGGTGGCTTCGTGGGCGGTACCGCCCGAATCATCGGCGATGGTACGTAGCGCTTCTCTGTTGACGGGTACGGGGATGTGTTGGCCGCCGACGTCGAGGGTGCCGTCTGTGCACCGGCACGCCGACGGCGCGCGCCGCGGCGACGCCCTGGTCGTTCGGCCGGCCGCGGGTGGTCTCCCCGTCGGACATCAGCACGATCGCCGCGGGCGGGGGCGTGGCCTGCCTGTGGGGCTCCAGAATCCCGATTCGGCTTGTGAGCTGGTCTTTTGCGGTTGACGGGATCTTCCGTGGAAGTGGTCAGGCATCCCATGTTCTTAGGTGTCAAGCGGCGGGTTCGAGTGTGGCGTTCTGTGGCCAGGCGGTTGCTTCGTTGTAGGGGGTGTTGGTCTTGAGGCAGCCGTGCAGGATGCCGACGAGGCGGTTGCCGAGCTGGCGCAGGGCGGCGCTGCTGCGGTCTGGGAGGTCTCCGCCGCGGCCCCGCAGGCCTCGTTGCGGCACCTGTACCGCTCCGGGATGCGCGTCGGACGCGACCACATCGCCTCCAGCGTCTAC
>NZ_CASGGV010000053.1:0-10198 GCF_949319125.1 Frankia sp. Hr75.2
CACGGTGAAGAAATCGCAGGCCAGCAGGCCGGAGGCCTGGGTGCGTAGGAATGTGCGCCAGGAGGTGTTGGACCTGCGGGGTGCGGGGTCGACGCCGGTGCGGTGCGGGATCCGCCAGACGGTGGCGACTCCGACCGGGTAGCCCAGCCCGATCAGTTCTCCTTGGATCCTGCGGTGGCCCCAGGTTGGGTTCTCCTGGGCGAGGCGTAGGACCAGTTCGCGGATCTCCCGGTGGATCGGGGGCCGTCCGGGGGTCTTGCGGGGGTCCATTTTCGTGCGAGGAGATCACGGTGCCAGCGCAACACGGTGGCCGGGGTGACGAAGAAGGCGTCCCACCGAGCCCGGGGTAGCAGCCGGGACAGGGCTGCGAGGATCACCCGATCCGCCGGTTCCAGGACCGGGCGGTTCACCTGCCGTCGCAACACCGCCACCTGATGTCGCAGGACGAGGAGCTCCACGTCTTTCGCGGTGTCGCCACGCACGCGGAGCAACGTCAGTCCGAGAGCGTTGCGTGTCAGGGCGTGGAGCAGCGACCACACCATGACCATCCAGCCTGCCCGACACAGGCCCTGTCCGGCGAGCAAACGCGCAGGTCACCGCTCACCCGGACGGACCGTGGACCACCCAACAAGCCCGGAACCTCCTCATGGACTTCGGCGACCGGGCGGCCGACTTCCAATTTCTGGTTCGTGACCGGGCCGGCCAGTTCACCGCCTCCTTCGGCGCGGTCCTCGCCGACGCCGGCATCACCACCGTCACGATCCCACCCCGGACGCCCCGGGCGAACGCCTACGCGGAACGGTTCGTCCGCACGGTCCGGACCGAGGTCACCGACCGGATGCTGATCTTCGGCGAGCGGCACCTGCCCACCGTCCTGACCGCGTACGCCGCCCACTACAACGGACGACGACCCCACCGCGGCCGCAACCTTCAGCCACCACCGTCCGAGCACCCCATCGCCGACCTGACGAAGCGTCAAGCGCCAACCCATCCTCGGCGGCCTGATCAACGAATACGAACGAGCCGCCTAAAACCCCAGGTCAACACCGGTGACCGAGTTCTGGCACCCCACAGGCATCTCGACGCCCCGGTCGCCGTCAGGTTGCGCTCGGTGCGCCGACCACGAGCTTGGGTGGGGCGGGAGTTACTGGGCGGTGACGATCGCTTCGTCGGCGGTGCCGCTTGCGGTCACCTGTTCATCTTCATCCCCAGCAGGTTCTTCCCTGACCGCGGCAGCGGCGGCCTTGCCGCTCTTGAGGATCAGGGCGACGAAGCCGCCGACGACCGAGAGGGCGCCGGCGAGGACGCCGGCCCACCGGAGGCCGTCAACGATCTCGTCCAGCGTGGGCCCGGGGACCGCGTTGTAGTCGAGTCCGTGGTTGGCGACCGCGATCAGGGCGGCTAGGCCCACGGCGCCGCCGATCTGCTGGGAGGTGGAGGCCACCGCCGAGGCGACGCCCTGTTCCATCGGCGCGACACCCATGCCGGCCGCCGCGAAGGTGGCGGTGAAGCCGACGCCGCCGCCCAGGCCCCACAGGACCATGCCGGGCAGCATCGACCAGAACGAGCCATCCACAGCCATGACCACGCAGACGAGGGCCACGCCGCCGCCGTTGATCATCAGAGCCCCGGCCAGAGTGGCGCGGATGCCGAATCTGTTGAGCAGGACGGCCGTCACTGGTCCTCCGATCATGGAGAACACGCAGACGGGAAGGAATGCCAGGCCCGCCTCCGTGGGGCTGTAGCCGAGGACGGGCTGGAGGTAGGTGGTGAGCACGTAATAGCCGGTGGCGAGGGTGCCCATGAAGAGGAAGGCGACCGCCATGGTCGTGGCCAGGGTGCGGGTGCGCACCAGCCGCAGCGGGAGGAGCCCCTCCGGGGTGCGGGCTTCGGTCACCAGCAGGGCGACGAGGAGCACGCCGCCGATCACAATGGTGCCCAGCGCACGGACCGAGGTCCAACCGGACTCCGGGCCGCTGGCCAGGCCGAAGACGATGAGCGAGGAGCCTGCGGTGGCAAGCAGTGCGCCGGGCACATCGAACGCCTTGACGCCGCGCTTGACAGGCGCGTCGGCCGGCAGCAGTCGCGGCGCGGCCAGCAGGGCGATCAGCGCGAGCGGGACGTTGACGAAGAGGACGGACTCCCAGCCCCACCAGTCGGTGAACAGACCGCCGAGCAGGGAGCCGGCGGCGAGGCCGCCGCTGCCGACGGCGCCCCAGACGGCCAGGGCGCGGTTGCGCTCGGCTCCCTCGGCGAAGCCGCTGTAGATCAGCGTGAGGATGGCGGGAAAGAGCAGCGCTCCGCCGATGCCCTGCAGGGCACGCGCGGCCACGAGCAGCCCAGGTTCGGTGGCGAGCCCGCCGGCGAGGGACGAGACGCCGTAGATGGCGACGGCGACCAGGAAGATCCGGCGTGCCCCGAGCCGGTCGACCGCGCGGCCGCCGAACAGGAGCAGGCCACCGAAGCCGACGGCGTAGGCACTCACCACCCATTGCAGCGACTGGGCCGAGAAGTCGAGGTCGGCGCCGATCTCGGGCAGCGCCACGTACACGATGTTGTAGTCAAGTGCGATGATGAGCTGGGCAAACGCGATTAGTGCGAGCCTGCCTCCCGACCGCGCTGGCGACCGAGTCGGTGAATTAGTCATGGGGTCGTCTGTCTCCTACGTGGTGGCAGTGGGGAATGCGCCCCGGGGCACGGCAAGAACCGGGGAATTCCGCGCCCGCGGTCGGGCGACCAGGCTGAATATCCGACTGAATATCCGAGGCCGAGTTCCTGGCTTGTTCAGTTTTTTGGGCTGGTTCAAAGACCGGTCAGGACTCGGACGCGGTCGGCGGTGGCGCGCCGCCCGACATCGGTCTCCGGTCCCAACGCGTCGAACCCGTGGGGCGCCCCGGGGTGCACGTGCAACTCGGTGGAAACGCCGGCCGCCGCGAGCCGACGTGCATACTCGATGCTCTCGTCACGGAAGATGTCGAGCTCGCCCACCTCGACGTAGGCCGGTGGCAGGCCGGTGAGGTCGTCTGCTCGGGCCGGCGCCGCGTACGGCGGGACGTCGGGCCCGCCGTACGCGGCGCCGAGCAGCGCACCCCATCCGGTGATGTTGTCGTCGTAGTTCCAGCCCGCGAACGGTGCGATCGCGGGATCGGGCGTGGTGTTGCGGTCATCGAGCATCGGGTAGATCAGGATCTGTCGGGCCAGTGCGGGGCCGCCTCGGTCGCGTGCCAGCAGGGCCACCGCGGCGGCCAGTCCACCGCCTCCGCTGTCGCCCATGACCGCGATCCGTGCTGGGTCGACCCCGAGCTCGACTGCGTGGTCAGCCAACCACCGCAGCGCGGCGTAGCAGTCCTCCACCGGCGTGGGGTGGGAGTGCTCCGGGGCGAGGCGATACTCGACCGACAACATGGGGACACCGGTTGCCGATACGTATCGGGCGACCCACGGATCGTAGAGTTCGACACTGCCGAGAATCATTCCGCCGCCGTGGAAGTAGAGGACGGCCGATCCGGGCATCGACTCGCGCGCGGTATACCAGCGCAGGGCGATAGTGGCGCCATCGTGGGCGTTGATCTGGTAGTCCGTGGTCGTCACGTCCTCGGGTGCAGGCAAGGCATCGATCATTTGCGCCAGCGCCGCTTCAACGCTCACCCGCCGCGTCTTCCAGTCACCCACCGGCGGGGGCTCGACTTCTGGCGCGGCTGCCAGGAACGGTGCTATGGCCACTGCGAGCTGGGGATCGAGTGCGAACGTCATGTGATTCCTTCCAGGGGTGTCCGTGGTAAGCCGGCGTTGGTGTCGAAGAAGGCATAGGCGTGCCGAATACGCCCGTTGCTGAAGACGGCGGCATCGGCATCGGAGCCGGTTGCGACGGGCATGCCTGCTCGGGGTGATCCGAACTCCCAAAAGAATCGGCCTTGGTCGGTGCTGGATGGCGATGACGATCTTTCCGTCGCCGGCGGCGAAGTCGTAGAGGGCCGGTCTGGCGGCATCGACGACCTGCGGCCTCCTGCCCGAGGCGGGAACCGGACGGGACAGCGTCGAACACCACAGCCCTGGACAACCCCGCGACCGAGGGCGCGGATCTCGTGCGCCGACCGTATCTCGTCTACCGACCGATTCCCGTGCAGTGCTTAGTTTCCATGCAGAGCACTATACAAGCGCGTCGTACGATGTCGAGTGTGGGAGAGCAGACACCAGGCCGACGGGCGCGGCTACGGGCGCAGACCACCGCCGAGATCCAGGCCATCGCGTTGCGGCACATGGCCGAGGGCGGCCCCGACGCCATCTCCCTGCGCGCCATCGCCCGCGAGATGGACATGAGCGGCAGCGCCATCTACAGCTACTTCGCCACCCGCGACGCGTTGATCGCGAGGCTCATCAACGACGTCTACACGTCGCTTATGGACGAGGTAGAGATCGCCCGCGACGCCCTCCCACCCGACGACATCGCTGGCCGGATCCTGGCCCTGGGGCAGGCCGTGCGCCGATGGTCGGTGGCCAACCCGGAACGCTTCCGACTGATCTACGATCATCCGGCGCCCGGCCACCACGCGCCCGGCGACGGATCCACCTTCGACGCCGCCAAGCGGGCCTGCCTGGCGCTCACCGAGCTCGTCGCCGCCGCGTGGCCCCATGCCGAACCCGTCCAGCCCGTGGGCGACCATCAGTGGTCCGACTTCGCACCCGACCTGGTGACAGCCGTCCGCGACGCCTTTCCCGAGCTACCACCCGCCGGGGTCGCCCTCGCCATGCGCGTCTGGGGCCGCATGCACGGCCTCGTCGCACTCGAGGTCCACGGCCACCTCGGCCTCCTGACCAATGACCCCGCCGAGCTCTACCGCGTCGAGCTCCTCGACCTCATCAGATCGCTCGGGCTGGGCCAGGACATCGACAGGCCGGGGATCTCAAAGTCGGCGTCGCGAACGCCTCCACATTGAGCTGGTCGTAAGGCTGGTGGCCAAGAAGCGCGAAGGTGACCCTGTGGGGCTCCAGAACCCGGGTTTCGGCCTGTGAGCTGGTCTTTTGCGGTTGACGTGATCTTCCGTGCAAGTAGTCAGGCGGCGTTGCGATATTCGTTGATCATGCCGCCGAGGATGCGTGTGCGACGGACGGTGGACTCCGGGGTTGGGGCGACTGCGGGTGGCGGGTCGGGTGGGTGCTGGCCGAGGGAGCGGTGGGGCCGGTGGGTGTTGAAATGCTCCGCGTAGCTGTCGAGGGTCGATGTCAGGTGCCGTTCGGAGATGATCAGCAGCCTGTCGGTGCATTCGCGGCGGGCGGTGCCGACCCGGCGTTCCGCGATCGCGTTCGCCTGCGGGGCTTGAGGGGGTGTGCGTACCACGTCGATGCCGGCCCCGGCGAAGACAGCGTCGAAGGAAGCCGTGAACTTGGTGTCGCGGTCACGGAGAAGGAACCGGAACCGGTGGTCACACTCGTCGAGATCACCCAGCAGGTTCCGTGCCTGCTGGGTGACCCAGGCCGCGGTCGGGTGCTTCGTGACCCCGAGGAGGTGGACGTGGCGGGTGGCGTGTTCGACGACGAAGAACACGTAGATCCGTTGGAGGAACGCGGTGTCCACGGTGAAGAAGTCGCAGGCCAGCAGGCCGGAGGCCTGCGCGGACAGGAACGTGCGCCAGGAGGTGTCGGCCCGGCGGGGTGCGGGGTCGACACCGGTGCGGTGCAGGATCCGCCAGACGGTGGCGACCCCGACCGGGTAGCCCAGCCCGACGAGTTCTCCGTGGATCCGGCGGTGGCCCCCGGTCGGATTCTCCCGTGCGAGGCGCAGGACCAGTTCGCGGATCTCCCGGCGGACCGGCGGCCGACCGGGCGGCTTCCGTGGATAGGTCCATTTTCGTACGAGGAGTTCACGGTGCCAGCGCAGCACGGTGGCCGGGGTGACGAAGAACGAACCCCAGCGGGCCCGGGGTAGGAGCCTGGACAGGGCTGCGAGGATCACCCGATCCGCCGGTTCCAGCGTCGGGCGGTTCACCTGCCGTCGCAGCACCGCCACCTGGTGTCGCAGGACGAGTAGCTCCACGTCCTTCGCGGCGTCCCCGCGCACGCGGAGCAGCATCAGCCCGAGAGCATTGCGTGTCAGGGCGTAGAGCAGCGACCACACCATGACCATCCAGCCTGCCCGACACGGACCCCGTCCGGCAGGCAAACGCACAGGTCACCGTCCAAATCTGGGTTCTGGAGCCCCACAGGGTATAGGTGTCCGATCGCCTCCGGGGGAAGGCCTATCGATCATCGGGTGAGACAGAAGCCCTGGTCAGGTCCTGCGGACGAGTTTCGGGCACCCACAACTCATCTCGACTGGTCCGTCGAGGACGCGGAGGCTGCCGTTCAGTTACCTATCCATCGGTAGAGGTATTCGGGTCGTCCACCGCTTCCGTAGCGTTGGGATCGGTTCACCAGGCGTTGGTTCGTGAGCCGTTCGAGGTAGCGGCGCGCGGTGACGCGGGAGATGCCGACCGCGGCTGCCACCCCGGCTGCGGTCAGGTCCGCGGTGCCGGGTTTGGCGGCAGCTCTGCTGAGGTAGGCGACAACCGCGTCGAGGGTTTCTACCGACAGACCTTTCGGCTGGTGGACGGTGTCCGATTCAGCGCTTCGTAGTGTGGCCAGGGCTCGGTCCACGTCTCGCTGGCCGAGGACGTCGGCATCCGTGTGCGCGGTGATCTGGGTTCGGTAGGCTGCGTAGCGCTCGAGGCGGTCACGGAACACCGTGAAGGTGAACGGTTTGACGATGTACTGGACCACACCGTATGAGACCGCCGAGCGGACGGTGGGCAGGTCGCGTGCCGACGTTACGGCGATGACGTCGAGCGGCGCGCCGCCGCCGCGCAGGGCGCGGCAGATGTCGAGCCCGCCGATGTCGGGTAAGCGGAAGTCGAGCAGGACAAGATCGACGTTGCCCAGGCTGGCGAGGTGAAGGGCGTGACGGCCGCTGATGGCCACGTCGGTGACGACGAACCCGGGCAGCTTTTCGACGTAGCTGCGGTGGGCGTCGGCGATGACCTGGTCGTCATCGACGACGAGTGTGCGAATCGGCGCGCCGGGTCGGCTCATCATCGCGTGGGCAACCTCATCGGGCCGGAGTCATCGCCGTGGACATGTCGACGCTCCCGTGTTGCCGAGGGATGCGGACAGTGAACACCGCACCGCTGTCGCGACCCACCTCGATCTGGCCGCCGTGGCGCCGGACGACCTGCCGGACCAGGGCGAGCCCGAGACCTCGCCCGCGTGCTGCCTCGCCCGTTGACGTGCTCGTCTTGGTGGTCCAGCCGCGTTCGAACGCCGCCGCGGCCTGTGTCGGATCGAGGCCATGACCTGTGTCAGAGACCCGGACCGTCAGGCCGTCGGGCTCGGTACGCACCGAGACCGTCACCCGCCTCGGGGCCTCTCCTGCGACCGCGGCCTCGATTGCGTTGTCGATGAGGTTGCCGATGACCGTCACCAGCTCAGCCGCCTCGACGTCGAAGACCTCGAACCGGGTGTCGTCGGTGACGACGAGTTCCACGCCGCGCTCGGCCGCCTGGGCGGTCTTACCGAGCAGCAGGGCCGCCAGGACCGGCTCGTCGACGGCGGTCAGCATCCGGTCAGCGAGCTGCTGTGAGCCAGCGAGCCCGGCGGTGGCGAACTCGACGGCCTCGTCCAGCCGATCGAGCTGCATCAGGGTGACCACGATATGAAGCTGGTTCGCGGCTTCGTGGCTCTGGGCACGCAACGCATCCGCCATGCCCCGGACCGCGTCGAGTTCGCCGGTCAGCGCTTGGAGTTCGGTGGTGTCCCGGATCGTCGCGACACTGCCGAGCGGTTTCCCGTCGCGGACGGTGGGTTTCTGATTGACCGCGAGCATCCGGTCGCCGGCCAGCAGCACGGTGTCCTCGGCTGGACGACCACTGCCGAGTAGGTCCAGCGCCGCCGGATCAAGGCCGAGTTCCGCGACCGGCCGCCCATGGGCGTCCGACGGGAGGCCGAGGAGCCGGCGGGCCTCGTTATTGGCCAGGAGCACCCGAGCCTGGTCGTCGACGATGAGAACCCCTTCCCGAACAGCGTGCAGCACGGTGTCGTGATGTTCGTACATCCTGGTGATCTCTACCGGGCTGAGGCCGCGAGTCTGCCGCCGAAGGCGGCGGTTGACCAGCACCGTGCCGCCCACCGCTAGCGCGACGGCAGCCAGTCCGGCAACCAGGAGTACCGGGAGTTGCCGGCCGGCCGTCTGGCTGACGTTCTCGACGGTGATGCCTGCGGCGACCAGAGCGGCAATCTTCCCATCGCTGGCGGTGACCGGCACGACCGCGCGTACTGACGGGCCCAACGTTCCCGAGTAGGTCTCGGTGACCACCTCGCCTCGTACCGCTGGTTCGGTGTGTCCGAGGAAGCGCTGGCCGATTCGGGTCGGGTCAGGGTGGGTGTACCGGATCCCGACCGGATTCATCACGACGAGGAAGTCGACCCCGGTCCGGGCTCGGGTGGCCTCGGCCAGCGGCTGCAGCGAAGCGCTCGGATCGGCCGAGCTCAGGGCCGCGACCATCCCTGGAGCATGGGCGAAGGTCTCCGCGACCGCGACGGCGAGATCGCGTGCTTGGTGTTCCGCCGTGCGACGGGCCTGTAGCACCGAGGCGGCAACCGCAGCCACCACGAGGAGTACGACCACCGCGACCTGCAGGACGAGCACCTGGCCCGCGATGCTGCGCCGGCTCAGCCGCGTGCCGCGACCGCCGCCGGGGTCGTCCGCACCACCGGGTGTTGTGGCCATCGGCCCAGTGTGCCGGCCGGGACCAGTTGGCACCAGACGCCGTGAACAGTACGACCAAAACCGTGACCCATGATCGTGAACGCAGCCACTGTAACGCCACCACACGGGGCGGGCACACGGAACCGCCCGGCTAGGAGGCTCGCATGACCACGATATCGGCCCCGTCGCGGACGGGACCCACACGCCGACGCTGGTACCGGCAGCTTTACGTCTGGGTGCTGGCGGGGATCGTCGCCGGAATCTTAGTGGGCCACTTCTCCCCAGGAGTCGGTGTCGACCTTCAGCCACTCGGCACGACTTTCGTCGACGCCATCAAAATGATCATCGCTCCCATCGTGTTCTGCACAGTGGTCGGCGGCATCGCGCAGGTCGACAACCTGCGCAAGGTAGGCCGGGTGGGGCTGAAGGCGTTCACCTACTTTGAGCTCGTCACCACCGCCGCGCTGGTGCTCGGGCTCATCGTGATGAACGTGCTGCGTCCCGGTGACGGTGTCAACGCCGACCCGGACACGCTGTCGGTCAATGAGACCGTCGGCGGGTACATCGCACAGGGCGAGTCAAAGGGCTGGGGCGATCACCTGGCAGACGTTGTACCGGACAGCGTGGTCGGCGCGTTCGCGGAGGGCAAGGTGCTCCAAGTACTGTTCTTCGCCGTACTATTCGGCATCGCACTGAACCTCACCGGCAAGCAAGGTGCCGCAATCGCCGGCGGAATCGAGCGGGTCGGCCGCACCATGTTCCAGGTACTCCGGTTCATCATGTACGCGGCGCCAGTCGGCGCGTTCGGCGCCATGGCCTTCACTATCGGCAAGTACGGAATCGACACCCTCACCAGCCTCGGAAAGCTTGTCGCGGTCTTCTACGGCACGTCCCTGTTCTTCGTTGTCGTTGTGCTCGGCACGATTGCTGCGACCATCGGCGTGAACATCTTCAAGCTGCTGCGATACATCCGAGAGGAACTCCTGATCGTCCTTGGGACATCGTCCTCCGAATCTGTCCTTCCGCAAATCATGACAAAACTGGAGAGACTCGGAGCGCCACGCCAGGTCGTGGGTCTCACAGTTCCTACCGGATACTCTTTCAACCTGGACGGGACCTGCATCTACCTGACGCTCGCCAGTCTGTACCTCGCCCAGGCGGTCGGCGTCGACCTCTCCCTCGGTGAGCAGCTCACCATCATCGGTGTGCTGCTACTGACCTCCAAAGGCGCTGCCGGGGTCACCGGCTCCGGCTTCATCGTGCTCGCGGCGACGCTGTCGACCGTCGGGACAATTCCGGTCGCCGCCATCATGCTGATCTTCGGGGTCGACAAGTTTATGTCGGAGTGCCGGGCGCTCACCAACGTCTGTGGCAACACCCTCGCCACCCTCGTCGTCGCGAACTGGGAAGGCGTCCTCGACAAGGAGCAGATGCGAAAGGCGCTGAACGCGGGTCCGGACT
>NZ_CASGGV010000054.1:0-10163 GCF_949319125.1 Frankia sp. Hr75.2
GTCCTCGTCCCAGGTCATGGTTCACGGTCGGCCGAGGAGACGTTGATGGATATAGGGCGGCGGGCTATCATGCGCAACTGGTCAGCTGCGCGCTGGCGGCCACGACGGCGGCCGCGTCAGGTCAGTGGGCAGCCGGGTCCCCCCGTTTCCGCGTGCCGCGTCCACCTGCTCTTGCTCCAGACCTTCGACGTCGGTGAGATCGACCCCGTCCAGATAGGTACCCGTAAGGTCAGCAGCGAGCAGCGAGGCACCGATGAGGATCGCCCTATTCAGCTTGGCGCCGCTCAGGTTCACCTGGACCAGTTGAGCGCGGGTGAGGTTCGCCTGGATTAGTGAGGCATCGGTGAGGTCCGCCGCCCCCAGCAACCCGCCCAGCAGAGCATCGGTAAGGTCCGCCTGGTACAGCGAGGCACGGGTTAGATTCGCCTGATGAAGCATGGCGCGGGCCAGATTCACGCGGAGTAATCCGGCGTCGGTCAGATTTGCGCGGAGCAGTTCGGCGCCGCTCAGGTTCGCCTCGATTAACGCCGCTTTGGTCAGATTCACCCCGAACAGCACAGCTCCGGCGAGATTCGCCTTGATCAGTCGGGCGCCAGTCAGATCAGCACCGGAAAGATCCGCACGGGGGACATTCTCGCGGACAGGCAGGCGTCCGAGGACGGTCAGCGCCGTCTGCACATCGGTCGAGGGCTGGCGGGGCACGGCGGGGGCGGGCTGATGTGGTGTCCCTGCCGGGTCCGGTGTCGGGAGGCGGGAGCGCTCGCGGACAAACGCGGAGAGGACCTCGACGACGGTCGACTGGTAGTCAACGGGAGCGTCCCTGGCAACATGCTCAAGGGCATAGATCCCGCCGAGGCGAATCTCGATCGCAGTGGATCCAAGCTGGGTGATCGCGGCGCTGTAGCGCGCGGAGCGCTGCTCGTTGAGCTCTCGCTCATGGGCCCGCGCGTCGCGTTGCCGAGTAAGCTCGTTGGCCTTTCGGGTTTCGGCCAGGCTCGCCAGCACACCAGCCAGCGCGATCGACGCGGCGGCGACCGCGAGTAACCCGGCCTGCAACGTCGCCCGCGGCTGACTCGGCACCGGCTGTCCTGGGTCCCTGGGGGCTGGATACAGCGTCGGCGGCACCAGCCACACCGCAAACGCCAGCCCACCGATGCCGACTACCGCGAGCACGACCAGGCGGGCAACGTGGTGCCCGCCCACCCAACGCACCCCCCGCCAGATCCCGATGGTCAGCCACCGCAGGATCCGCCACCGACCTTTCCCCGCGTCTTCCGTCATAGCGAGGTTGTACGCCATCGCATCGGACATCGGTCCGCAGACCATGGCAATGTCGGACGGGACCGCCGTCAACCATCAGATGGGACGCGCCTGACAAGGATCTACCAAGACAGAACAACTCCCACTCAACTAGCCATCGCAAATCTTCTGTACGGGTTCAAGGCCGCCCCTTCGGGGCGGCAAGTGACCTGTATCACGTTGCAGTGGCGCCGCACGCGCCACACCGAACAGGACCCCGACCGACCCGCCGCGCACGACGGGGCCCCGCCTCCCTCCGGTCGGCACCCCATCGGCCCGTCGGACCGGCCGCCCGTTCGGCGCGTCGGAGCGTCGCTACCTCTCAGATCCCAGCCCACAAAGAGGCAGACCCGCCGCTCATCCCAAGTAGCTCCGCCCCCTCACGTCGCTATCCCCCTTCCCGGGGTGCCGGATGATCTTACGGGCCGGCAACCAGGTCAAGGGCGCGCTACGCGCGTCGCCACGGCGATCACCCTTCGGGCGACCCTTGACCTGGCCACCAGCCCGTTAGAAGCGGCACCGAAGCGGGCCGGGGGAAAAATGGTTGGCCGACAAGCCAAAACCAAGCCCCCCGCGCGACACGAACCGCCTCGGGACGACACCGGCCAGGAAGAACCGCCGCCGCCCCGAGGCACCATTCAGCCAATCAGCGAGTCGATAACCGCCGCGTGGACCGGATCCGCCGTGTCCGTGCCATCGCACGCGACCAGGAGCCGCACCCCGCTACGCCGCAGCAGCCGCAGCACCGCCGTCAGGCCCGCGTTCGTCCCGGCAAGCCGGTCGAGGGTATCGACCACGAGCACGTCATACCGTCCCGTGACGACCAGGCGGACCGCTGTCATCAGCCCCCGCATGCCCGAGCCGTTCTGACGGATCGAGCAGCCCGCCTCCCAGCCCCGCGCGCCACACGCCGCCACGAACACCGCCCGCTGGCCAGGGTCATCGCCGCCGCCCAGGTGCCGCGTGAAGCTCAGCGCCCGCACCTCACTGCCGCCCATCGGAGACGGCCGCGCGCAACCGAGCCGCCAACTTTGCTGTACGCAGTCGAGCCACCAACTGCGCCGCGGTCGGCACCGGGCGACTCACCACGTCCGCCGCCCACTCCTCATCCTCAGCCGACCGCGCAGGGGAGAACAGCGACGCCGCCTCCATGCACGCCTGCCCCAAGGCCATCAGGAACTCTTCCGCCTGCACCCTGTCGTGATCGACGACCTGAATCGTCAGACCCCGCATCGTCACGGCCACGCGCGGCCTGTCGCCCACCACGGACGCTCGCGGACGGTCGGTATCAGCCGGATCGATCACGATGTCAGTACGTAGAATGGTCACGTTCGATCTCCTGTCTCAGCAGGGTTCGGACAGGCCCGGCCGGTGTTCCCGCACCGTCCGGGCCGCTTTGCCTTACAGATCAATTATCGCAACTTTGCTGTACGCAGTGAACGGCGATCGATCATGGCAGCGTGTAGAACACCGCCGAGCTGGACCCCTGATCGAGTCCGCTCTCGCGCCGCGCCGACGATCTTCACTCCCGTCAGGGCCACTGCGGGTTAGCGAAGCCATCTGGCAGACCAGCCTGCCCCGCTCACGTCTCCGAGTGATGGCCACGCCGGCCGCCCGTTCGGCCTGCAACGCAAGCTCCGAGCCGGAGCCCCACGACGCGCGGCACTGGCCCGTCGTTCGGTCCCCCTGCCACCGGATCGGGGCATGCCCCAGAAAAGATCATGGAACATCCTGGAACCGAAGGCTATCGTTCGCTATCGTTCGTTGAGAGTTGAAACTGTCAACACTTAGTGAGCAGGGGAAGCCCCCGAGCGCGTGAACGCCCGAAAGCTTCCCCCACCACTGTTTCGTTGCCCGTGATGCACAGATGTTACCCTTAGCGACTGCGCACCACACCGATGGTGACCACGAGGGATTCTGCGGTTGCCGCCGCACCCTCGTGGCCCATCAGTCGGAAGGCTAGCCCCGACATCGCGAGCACGATGCTCACGTGACGTAGCAGGCCCTCCTCATTCGGCATGTCCTGACTCATGACGCCTCCAGTCGTGTCCAGTGGACGCGACCAGCGCAGCCCTAGGCCCAGCTCCCACGGTTGGGACCTTCGCCAGTAGCTGTGTCTGACCGGAGCGGACAGCACGGAGCCGGACGATTCAGTAACGCCACGCAGAACCGTACAACACGGGAACGACGCGCCGTGCGCCAATCTCGGTTGCCGCCGTGGCATTCCGAAAGACCACGGCGACGCCACCACGGCCAGGGCCCGAGGCCGGCTAGGCGACCAACGGCAACGGCCGGCATCCCGTGAAAGATGCCGGCCGCCAGCAGGACCGTCCGCAGCTACGCGCGCACCGGACGCCGAACACGGACCATGTCCGCCAGCGCCACCACCGACCGAGGGTCGAGCCGGAGCAACTCCGAGAAGAGCCGCTCACCGGTCGGGCCCTGTGGCGTCGCATTCAAGAGCGTGTGCAGCGCGTCCTGGTACGACGTCCACGCGCCGGACCCCCACGACCCGGACGGAGGCACCCAGCCGCCGCTGGACATCGACGAGTCGCCGTGCATCGACCGGAAGATCAACCTCACGTCAGTCCCACCCGGCACAACCGGCCGATGATCGGTGTAGATGACCCGCGGCAAGGTCGCGGTTACGTCGACGAGGTCCCGCAGCATCGCACCCGCCGCGATCGTCACCTCATAACGGCCATCCGGACGCGGCTCTACAGCGACGAACGGACGCCCCTCATACGGGTTACGCCAACCACCAGAACCAGGCGGAATACTGGGCACGGGTCACTCTCCTGTTTACGCAGGTTGTGATCAAGGTCCTGGTGTGGGTGTGCCACCACCCCGCCAGGACCGCCTACCTCAATGATACAACGCAGCGCTCCATCATTTTGGAGGATCGTACGATCACGGCGTGACCGACGACGACCCGTTGCTCAGCTACAGCCAGCTAGCCGAACTAGCCGGAGTCCAGCCGAGCACCTTGCGTCGCTACCGGGCTGAGGGACGCATGCCCCCGCCCGACGAAGAGCCCACGCCCGATCGCCCCAGGTGGCGCCTGTCGACCTACAACGCATGGATGGCAAGCAGACCCGGACGCGGACGCAGCCTCAACGCACGCCAACCCAACACCGACAGCTAGACCCCGCAAACACGAAAAAACCCGCTTGCAACAGCAAGCGAGTGCATCTATGCAGGTCGGACGTCACATCGATGTTCTATTTGCGTACCCAAGTGCCACCAAGCACGTGATGTACATCATATGTGCAGTTTGGTCAGCCTCCACTAGCCGGGGATCTCCCCGGGATCCTCCGCCAGGCCCAGCAGGACCGTCACCGGGACCACGACCTGCACCTCGCACGGCAGTGGCACCGCGTGTTCGGTCCGCCCGCACAGGAGGTCGACGAGGACGTCCGCGCGGATCTGGTCACGGCTGCGGGTGTCCTCGGCCGTCCGGTGCGCGGCGATCCCCTGGGTGATCTGATCGACCCGCTGGTAGCAGGCGGTCGCCTCGTCGGCGGGCAGCACCGCGGACAGGCAACTCGTCCCGTCCTCGCCCGGTGACACCCACACCCGCCGTTCCTTTTTCCGCGCCCGCGCGCGTTCGGCCGCGCCGGCCGGGTCCAGCCGGTGTACGGCACGGCGGCACGCGTCGGTGAACGCTCCGCGGGTGGGTCGGGCGCCGCCGGCCAGCACGCGTGCTTCGACCTGCGCGACGAGCGGGTCGTTGAGCGGGCGGACCGCGTTCTCCAACGAGCGCAGCCGCTGCAGATCCAGCACCCCGGCCTTCAACGCCTCCACCGCGTGGGGTAGCCGGCGCGCCACCGTGCACGCGAACAGCATCTGGCTCGCCGCGGCCTGCGGGGACAGCCCCAGCACCGCCGCGACATCCTCCGGAGCGAACTCGTCAAACAGAACCTCCCGACCGGCCGCCGGGGGCCGTAGGTCCGCGAACTGCGCCAACAGCGCCAGCAGGTCCGCGTGGCTCGCCGCTATCGACCGGACCGCCGCACCGATCTGACCCAGCAGCACACGCACCCGCCCCTCGAACACCCCCTCCTGCTCCGAGGAGTCGACCGGGCCGGAACCGCTGTCGTCAACCTTCACACTCCGCGCGGTATTCATGGCGCAGACACCCATCCCACAATCGAATCGAACACACGTTCGACCATAAAGGTGTGTGCGCCACCCCGACAAGCGCGAACCAGACGAGACCACACTAAGTTCACATTCACCCAGGCACTCACACTCCTCGACACATCAAGCACGAGAAGAGGTAAAGTGACCGCGACACGGAACAGCCGACTCACCCCTTCCACGATCGGTCCCATCGATACACACAAGAGATTGCAGCCGCACGAGCATCGGCAGCCGAGCGTCGACGCACGACCACGACACCGTTAACCACTTATCAACGAGTGCACCAAATAGACATAAACCGTTAGCGAATCGGTCTCACACCGTCAAGGTTGGGACGCGAATGACTCAACAAAAGATGGCACTGATATCGATATTGAGCTAAGCCCACTGTCACCACGTGCACCAGAGGCTCATGAGAGAGAACCAGGAATCATGATGCACGTAGCCGCGTTGATCGGCAGCCGAGTCGTAGGCCCTGCTAGCAGCCAGAACGGTCCCGCCAATGTGATCTGCGTCTACGACCGGATCGCGGTGGCGGGTCCCGGGGGCAGTCGGGCCCACACCCATTCGACTCGTGATCGTGAGCGTGCCCCCGAGCACGAACGCCGCGAGGGCCTCAGGAGGCACAGGTGGGGGCCCGGCCGCGCCGACCACGCCGTCCACAGGGGCGTCCCAGTGATCAACTGCTCGAGGCTCCTCGTGGTGGCCGGACCGTGATCGTCGGATTCAAGGCGCGGGCCACGGTGACCGACGATCCCGAGGTCTCCCCGTTCCGCGACGGCACGGAGTCCATTGCGGGCAACCGGATCATGACTCATTCAGCTTGGTCTCCGTGTACGGCGAGCCTGACGAACCTGGACGCCCTCGGCGCGCTTCGTCCGGGCGGCCTGGAGGGCGTCGTCGCCCACGCGTTCCGCGGTCGCTCCGGCGCGCTGACAGACGGCGATCGGGCCGGCGAGGTGAGGGGGCTGCGCGTCGAGAGCGCCCCACCGACGTTCTCGGACGGATTCGACACGATCGTCGGGGAGCGTCGACTCGCACCAGTCGACTGTGTCCGGGCCGGTTGGTGGTACCTGGCCCCTCCGCAGTACGCTCCTGAACGGAAAGCTGCAGCTCAGACGCATGATGACCGCTTGCACGGCGGTCCGTCGGCCGGCCGGGATCCATCGGCCGTTCACGGAGCCGCCACACAGACAGCCGCCGTCGGTGCAGTGCGCCGAATCCCCCGATCGGTGCCAAACGCGCCGGCGGCGGCGCTGGCGGCGGGAGCCACTGGGCACGACGCAGTTGCAAGCCAGAGCAGGTGGGCCGGGCCGCCTGCAATCGGCGGACGACTCGGCTCGGCATCTCTGACACGCGTGATGGGGACGACACCCCGTCGCTGGCCTGACACTGAAGTCGTGCCGACGCTGTCCGACGACGCCATTGCCGCGCTCACCGCGGACCTCGCCCCGCTCGACGCCGATCTGACCGCCCGCTTCCCCGGCGATCCGGGCACCCGCCAGCCCGTCCACACCTGTTATCTGCCTGCCGACCGGCTGCACCCGGACGTCGTTCTCGAGTGGGGCGAAGCCGCCCGGGAGGCGCTGCGCCACCATGCTCCGGATCCGGATGCCCTGGCCGCGGCGACCGCGGGTGACTCCGACCCGGCGATCGCCGCCGCCGTGTACGCGCACGTCGTGCAGGCGCTGACCGTCGAGCCGATCCAGGATCTGCGGGTCGATCTCGAGGACGGGTACGGGACCCGCCCGGACGAGGTCGAGGACGCCGACGCCGTGCAGGCGGCGCAGGCCCTGCGCACCGCGGCGGCGGCCGGCGCGCTGCCAGCCTCCTACGGGCTGCGCCCGAAGTCGCTGGACGCCGCCGTGCGGGCCCGGGGGCTGCGCAGCCTCGATCTGTTCCTCACCACCCTCGCCGGTGATGGTGGTGAGGACGGCCCGCCACCCGGCCTCGTCGTGACCCTGCCGAAGGTGAGCGCGCCCGAACAGGTGATCGTGTTCAGCGAGGTCCTCGCCGAGCTGGAACGGCAGCTCGGCATCCCGCCGGTCGCGCTGGAGATCCAGGTCGAGACGCCCGCCGCGGTCCTGAGCCTGCCGGCGCTGGCCGGTGCCGCGCCGGGACGTCTGACCGGGCTACACGTGGGCACCTACGACTATTCCGCGGCACTCGGGATCGCCGCCGAGTACCAGGCCAGCGATCATCCGGGGGTCGAGCTCGCCACGGCGCTGATGCAGTTGGCCGCCGCGGGCACCGGGATCCGCGTGGCCGACGGCTCGTCCAACGTGCTGCCGGTGGGCCGGGCCTCCGACGTGCGCTCCGCGTGGCGCCGGCATGCCGGGCTGGTCCGCCGGGCTTGGTCGAGAGGTCTTTACCAGGGGTGGGATCTGCATCCCGGCCAGCTCGTCAGCCGGCACGCGGCGGTGGCGGGCTGCCTGCTCACCGGACTGCCCGACGCCCTGCGGCGGCTGGCGGACTACGCAGCCGCCCGCACGTCGGGATCGGTCGCCGACGAGCCGGCGACCGCGCGTGCCCTCGCCGGGCACGTCCTGCGCGCGGTGGACGCCCGCCTGGTCGACGACGCGCGGCTGCGGGCCGCCGGTCTGGACGAGGAGACGGTCGCCCGCCTCGGAGGCCGACCTCCGCAGGTCCCGGCCTGACCTGCCGGACCGGGCGGGTCAGGCCGGGCGGGTCAGCTGCCGCGGTAGGTGGAGTAGCCGTACGGCGCGAGTAGAAGGGGCACGTGATGGTGGTCGGCCGGCTCCCGGATGACGAAGACGATCGCCACCTCGGGGTAGAAGGCCGAATGCCCCGTGGTGTCGAACACGAGGCGCCAGGCGCCGGTGCGGTCCGCGGGCAGGTCGCCGACGCGCCCGTCGTCATCGGTCACCGCCTGGGCGACTGGGCGCCAGCCCTTGGTCGCGCCGTCGAGGGTGACCGCGGCCCGTTCAAGGCGCACCGGCACGCCGGCGGCTGGCTTCCCAGAGGCGGTGTCCAGCACATGGGTCGACAAGCTCACTCGCGTCGCCCTCCCCGGCTCGCCGCCGGGTGCCCGCCGGCGACCCACTCGTCGCTTCGCCACGACCCGGGAACCAGGTGTCAGGCGCCGGTGATCAGATGGCGCAGCCGCAGCGCGGTGATCTCCGCCTGCTGGCCGGCCGCCACCCGCAGCTCGGTCCTGGGGTCGTTCGCCATCCTCTCCCGGAGCAGCTCCAGCATCTCCTGCGCGCCACGCCCCGCCGCGCGAACGAGAAAGATGAACCCGAAGCGGTCCTCGTACTCGGCGTTCCCCTCGGCGAAGGCCGCGCGGACATCCTCGCTCGCCTGGTCCAGGGCGGCCTGCTCCCGTCGGGGGGCGTCGAGGGAGACGACGGTGGCCCGCGAGGACGTCGGCGGCGTCGGCGCGGGTGCCGGGCGCTCCCCGATCCGGGGATGCGCGGTGAACGCCTCCAGCCAGGCGGTTTCGGGCAGGTTCCACCACTCCTGCTCGGCGGCGGGCAGCAGCGTGGCGAGCGTGCCGAAGGGCCGGAGGGCCGCGACGGCGTCCGCCCAGTCCTCGGAACCGCAGCAGGCCAGCAGCTCCTCACGGGCCGCGGCGGGCGTCAGGGAGTCGAACCAGCGCATGGCCAGCGACTCGCGTCCCGCCTCGGTCGGCGCGCCGACCAGCCGCAGCCGGGCGAGACCGCCGTCCGGGATCGCGTCCACCCGCACGTGCGTGGCCTCGACTGGCACCTCCAGGTCGAACAGGTGCCGGGTGTTCGGCTGGACCCGGGTGCGCGGCAGCAGCGGCCGCCAGTCGGTGATCGCCGACAGGGCGTCCGTGGCCAGGTCGTCGTCGCCGGTCGTGGGTGCGTTCGCCGCCCACAGCGCGACGGCGCGCGGCGCGTTGCCGCGGAAGTGGCGGGTGTCGACCTCGGCCCGCACCACGGTCCCCTCGGTGGCCAGCCGCACCACCGCCCAGTCGTGCCCCGGCCCGCGGCGGCGGCGGGTCTCCCAGCCCTCCCCCATCGCCCGGGCGTCGCCGGAGGCGTTCAGGTTGTGCCGGTCGCCGTAGTGCATGTCGCTGGCGGCGACGACGACACCGCCCAGGTAGGCGGCGGCCAGGTCGGAGGTGACCCGGTCGAGCAGCCGCGGGTCGGGCACGACGACGCCGTGCACCCGCAGCCGGGCGACTCCCCCGTCCGGGTGGATGGTCAGCCGCAGGTGACTGATCCGGAGCCGGCCCTCCGCCGACACGGGCAGGACGTTGACGGCGTCCGCGGCGACTGGCGTGCGGGCGACGAGGGGCATCCAGGTGACCGAGTCCTCGGCGACCTCCTCGGCGGACGGGTAGCCGGCAAGGGTGGCGCCGTGCAGCTCGACCGACTCCGGGGCGTTGCCGGTGAAATGGGTCGTGTCCACGGTCACCGCGTGCACGATGCCGGGGGCGCCGAGGCGGACGATCGCCCAGTCCGCCGCGGGCAGGTCGCGGCGGCGGCGGGTCTCCCAGCCGTCGGTCCACTGGCCGCGCTCGGTGAACACCCCCGGACGGACTATCGGTGCCTCCGCCAGGAGCATGCGCTCGGCGAGCGCGAAGAACTCGTCATTGACGGCGACGACGGACCCGCCGAACCGGGCGGCGGCGAGGTCGACGAGGTTCGTCAGGTCGGGCGCGTCGGTCATCGGGATCTCGCCGTGGATACCCCGGCCTTCAGGCCGGGGAGGAAACGGCGTCCCTTGCTGGA